>NZ_JAMPNV010000022.1:0-104013 GCF_028479565.1 Providencia sp. PROV202
ATTTGAATGTATGCATAATAAGTGTGAATGAAAATGATTTAAACAGGAATGATTTAAACAGGATAGTTGTAAAGAAAAACACGGTAGAAACCATCTCATTATATATCACGAGATGGCAGGGATATTATGGTGTTAGACGCGTAAAAATGAGTTAGCTTCCACTGGAAACCAATAAATCTTCCAAAGCAATTCTCAGTTCAATAAATTCAAATTCAAAGCCAGCCTCTTCTAAGCGTTTTGGAATGGCCTGCTGCCCAGCAAGCAATAATGTTGCGGATTCCCCAAGTACACCTCTGACTGCAAATGCAGGGGTGCGGATAAAGGAAGGGCGATTGAGTACATCTCCCATTATGGCAGCAAATTGGTCATTATGGACAGGATAAGGCGACGTCATATTAAACGGACCTGATAAATTCGGTGTTTCCATTAAAAACAAAATCGCTTTCACCATATCGTTAATATGGATCCACGGCATATATTGTTTTCCATGACCAATCGGCCCGCCAGCACCCATTTTAAAAATAGGCAGAATTTTGGCGAGCAAACCGCCGTTAGGGGATAAAATTAATCCAGTACGTAATAAACACACTCGGGTTTTATCCGATTGCGCCTCTTGGGCAATAGCTTCCCAGCGAGCAGCTAGTTGATGGGTGAATTCATCATGGGGTTGATCCTCTTCCGTCACGACGGATTGACCTTGGTCGCCATAGTAGCCTACAGCAGAGCCTGACAGGAATACGCTTGGCGGGTTTTGACTGGCTTTGATTAAGTTCGTTAATTGTTGCGTAATTTTCCAGCGACTGTCACAGAGGATCTGTTTTTGTGCTGCTGTCCAGCGTTTTTCTGCGATAGGTTCACCGGCAAGGTTGATGACCACATCAAAGCCATCGAGGTCGGTTTTATCTTGAAGGGTTGTCCAGCACTCAACGGCTTTACAAAATAAACTATATACTTTTTGCGGTGAACGGCTTAATACGGTGACCTGATGTGAATGCATCACTAACGTTTGAACCAGTTGGGTGCCAATTAACCCTGTTCCGCCTGTTATTAGAATTCTCATTTTTTATCCCCCCATATTTAGAGCGCTATCACACTCTAAATAATCCAATTTTTACCACCCTATAAAGATAACTATAGCATTTGCAAATGGGAATTGTTGGGTTTCAGTTAACGCTTCACAAAAAAGAATTTTGTACTGTATCTTAAAGAGATGCATTGATTTTTGTGATGGAAAGCAAGGTCAAATTTGGGTAGGATCTCTTGCAACATATATGCGAAAAGAATACCTTGTATCAAAGTATTTTGGTGGACAAGCTAAATAAGGTTTTCAGGATGGAACAACAGACCGAATTCGTCGAATGGGTAGATATCGTTGACGAAGATAATAATGTAATAGCGCAAGCAACTCGTAGCCAAATGCGTGCAGAAAACTTACGCCACCGTGCGACCTACATCGTGGTGCACGATGGAATGGGTAAAATTCTGGTGCAACGGAGAACGGACATTAAAGATTTCTACCCAGGGCTTTTGGATGCGACGGCGGGTGGTGTCGTGATGCAAGATGAACAGATCCTTGAATCAGCTAAGCGTGAAGCTGAAGAGGAATTGGGGATTGCAGGTGTTCCGTTTGCAGAACATGGTACTTTCTATTATGAAAATGAAATTTGCCGCGTGTGGGGTGGATTATTTAGTTGTGTGAGTCACGGTCCTTTTGCTTTGCAAGAAAGTGAAGTCGTGGAAGTAACTTGGTTGACTCCCAAGGAAATTACCGCTCGTTGTGATGAATTTACGCCAGATTCGCTTAAAGCACTGTCATTATGGTTAACGCGTAATAATGAAGCGGATAAAGCGATTAGCTGTTCAAACCCAGAGTAAATGCGAGTATTGAAATAAGGACTACCTTGGTAGTCCTTTTGTACTTTTATGATTTATAAAATTTAGGTTCTTTGATTTTATTGGATAGCGGATATTGATGAAGTTTATCGGCGTAGGAGGTATTAACCTCGATGATTTTCTCATCTAGAGCATTAACAAAGCACTCTTGCTGAGATATTGTTTTTTCAATGAGATTAAAAAACTTTTTCTTATTTTCTGTTATATAAAGACCTTTATTAGGCTCAAAGAACTTGAATATGATTTTATCGTTGATATGTTTAATCGTGATCCCCATAGCATGATGTTTAGTCAGAAAATCACAAATGGTATCCTTCTGTTGCTGTAGTCGATTATTAATGCGCTGCTTGAATTGCTCAAAGGTTATATAATTTTGTGAATTTAAATTTACGTTATTATCAATAGTCGTATAGGTGTCATATTTTATATTATATTGGCTATTTCTTTGTGTTATTTGATGCTTAATGATTTTTTTCTGGTGGTTTTTAACTAATTCAAAAAATGGTTTAATGCTGTTGATTGATAAATCAGTCATTGCAAAGTTAGAACATTTTTTCTTAATTTCTCGAGCAGTTGATTTCATTAAATTAAGTTCAAATTGACTTTTCATTTTTAATATATTCTCCCTGGCACTTGCTGATGTGGAATAGGTATAAAAATATAACTGATGTAATAATTTTTTAAAATTAATGACATCATTTTCCCCTATATTATCCAGTAATAATGCACTGTTTTTAAAAAATACCGCATTGATTGAGTTAAGCATATTTCTTTGTTTTAACTCTCGGTTATCATTTGAAAAATCAAATTTTTTTATGGCATGGTCAATCTTCAAAACATAATCAATTATTTTCTGTCTATAAATAATTTGACAAAAAGCATCATTTAAAAAAGTGTGATAATGGCGAATATTCTCCTTGGAGTTATGTGTTTTTTTCAATGCTATCGCCAGATTTTTTATATATTTTTTTTCATCATTTGCATGGGCATAAAATAAGAAAGCATGTGTTAATCCATAACAGACACCTTTTTCGGCTTCTTGAATATTTTTAATACCGATTATATTACGGGAAAACTCATTTTTAACGGTATCTTTAAAATAATCTGTTAATTTTTTTTGTTCAAACTTAATACTGACTCTTTGGGGGATAATCATAATCATTCTCAATATTTTTGTGAAAATATAGAGGTTAATGATATGAAATGAGGGGAATATCATTTTCATATAACGATGAAAAAACAAAGGTCAACCCATTTCTGGATTGACCTTTTAACTCAAAGCTTAATAACTAAGATTATGCGTTTTCGTTTTGTACCGCTTGAATCGCAGTCAGTGCAACAGTGTAAACAATATCGTCTACCAGTGCGCCACGGGATAAGTCGTTAACAGGTTTACGCATACCTTGCAGCATTGGACCGATAGAGACTAAGTCAGCAGAACGTTGTACTGCTTTATAGGTGGTATTACCGGTGTTCAAGTCTGGGAAGATAAATACAGTTGCTTTACCCGCAACTGGCGAGTTTGGCGCTTTAGATTTTGCCACATCAGCCATTACCGCAGCATCGTACTGTAATGGGCCGTCGATCATCAGGTCAGGGCGTTTTTCTTGCGCTAAACGTGTTGCTTCACGTACTTTCTCAACATCACTACCCGCACCGGAATTACCCGTAGAGTAAGAGATCATTGCAACGCGAGGTTCGATACCAAACGCTTTTGCTGAATCCGCAGATTGAATTGCGATTTCAGACAGTTGCTCTGCTGTTGGATCTGGGTTAATCGCACAGTCACCATAAACAAACACTTGCTCTGGCAGCAGCATAAAGAATACAGAAGAAACTAATGAGCTACCTGGCGCAGTTTTAATTAACTGTAATGGTGGGCGAATGGTGTTTGCAGTGGTATGAACTGCACCAGAGACTAGACCATCTACTTCGCCTTTTTCCAGCATCAATGTGCCCAGAACAACATTATCTTCCAGTTGTTCACGAGCAACGACTTCGGTCATGCCTTTGCTTTTACGTAGTTCGACTAAACGAGCAACATATTCTTCGCGAACTTTAATTGGGTCAACGATTTCGATGCCAGCGCCTAATTCGATACCTTGAGATGCCGCAACGCGGCGGATATCATCAGGATTACCTAACAGTACGCAGGTCGCGATACCACGTTCAGCACAAATGGATGCTGCTTTAACGGTACGTGGCTCATCACCTTCAGGTAGCACGATGCGTTTGCCTGCTTTACGAGCCAGTTCAGTTAACTGGTAACGGAATGCAGGAGGAGACAGGCGGTTTGGACGCTCAGAGTCTGCAACCAGAGATTCAATCCAGTTACTGCTAATGTGGCGAGCCACATAGTTTTGAATTTTTTCAATACGCTCATGGTCATCAGCCGGAACTTCAAGGCTGAAACTTTGCAGATTCAGCGAAGTTTGCCATGTGTTGCTGTTCACCATAAACACAGGTAAGCCCGTTTCGAATGCTTGTTCACAAAGTTTGCGAATAGGTGCATCGATATCATAGCCACCAGTTAGTAAGATAGCCCCGATTTCTACGCCATTCATTGCCGCCAAAGAGGCTGAAACCAGCACGTCAGGGCGGTCAGCTGAAGTCACTAACAATGAACCTGGGCGGAAGTGTTCCAGCATGTGTGGAATGCTACGTGCGCAGAAAGTGACGGACTTAACGCGACGAGTGTTGATTTCACCTTCGTTGACGACTTTTGCATTTAAGTGTTTTGCCATGTCGATTGCACGAGTGGCAATCAGGTCAAAGTTCCAAGGAATTGACGCTAATACTGGCAGATTTAAACACTCCAGCGCTTTGGCATCGATATTGGCCACAGTCGCTTTGGTGGAATCATCAAAGATTTCAGACAAGTCAGGGCGAGTACGACCTTGCTCATCAACGGGTGCGTTAACTTTGTTAACGATAACCCCAATGATGCTTTCATTACGTTGGCCACCAAATTCGTTACGAACCAGCTCTAAACGCTCTTGCATTTGCTGGATTGAGCTATTGCCCGGCGCAGTAACAAAGACAATTTCAGCGCCTAAAGTTTTGGCGATTTCGTAGTTCAGTGATTGTGCAAAAGAGTGCTTGCGAGTTGGGACTAAACCTTCGATTAGGATCACTTCCGCATCTTTAGTGTGGTCGTGGTAGCGCGCCACGATCTCTTCCATCAAAATATCTTTCTTTGATGAAGTCAGCAGAGATTCCACATATTCCATTGTTAGTGGTTCAACAATGGTTGTGATGCTGGAGTGTGAACGTAAAACTTCAGTAGTTTGGTCTTTATTACCGGAAACGCGTGGTTGTGCGATAGGTTTAAACACACTCAGCTGGACACCTTTTTGTTCCATTGAGCGGACGACACCCAGACTAACGCTGGTTAAACCAACGCTGGTGCCAGTAGGAATTAGCATAATTGTACGGGACACAGGAACCTCGTTTTTTGGTTACTCTAAAGCAGTACCGCCAGCATAAGGCTGGCGGCAAGAAAGTCTTTATGCTGTTAAGCGTGCAGCATCTTGGGCGATCACCAACTCTTCATTGGTTGGGATAACCAGTGCCGGACGGCTGTTGTCGGTGGTGATAACACCTTCTTTACCGAAACGTGCAGCTAAGTTGCGCTCGTGGTCATATTCGAAACCAAGGATTGCCAGTTTCTTCAGCGTAATTTCTCGCACTTGTGCAGAGTTTTCACCGATACCGCCAGTGAAGATAATTGCATCAAGACGACCTTCCATCAGCGCGCTGTACGCACCAACATATTTTGCTAAACGGTGGCAGAACACATCCATTGCACGGGTTGCATCCGCTTTAGTGCCGTAGTTATCTTCAACATAACGGCAGTCGCTAGTCACGCCAGTTAAGCCCAGTAAGCCAGATTCTTTAGTCAGCATTTTGTTGATTTGGTCAACGCTCATGCCTAATGAATCATGTAAGTGGAAAATAATCGCAGGGTCGATATCACCGCTACGAGTCCCCATGACTAAGCCTTCTAATGGAGTTAAACCCATTGATGTATCAACACATTTACCGTTAACGATAGCAGATACTGAACCACCATTACCTAAATGGCAAGTGATAACGTTCAGTTCATCAACTGGCTTGTTCAGTTTTTTCGCCGCTTCACGAGAAACATAGAAATGGCTAGTACCGTGCGCACCATAACGACGGATGCTGTGCTCGGAATATAACTCGTATGGCAGTGCATACAGGTAAGCTTCTTCAGGCATTGTCTGATGGAATGCTGTATCGAATACCGCTACGTTTTTGGTGATCAGATGAGGGAATGATTTTCTCGCTTCTTCAATACCGATAAGGTGAGCAGGGTTATGTAATGGCGCGAATGGGATTGCCGCTTTAATACCTGCGATGACTTCGTCATCAATAAGAACAGAAGAAGTGAATTTCTCGCCACCATGAACAATACGGTGACCGATAGAGGAAATCTGTGCGGACAATTCAGGCTTAGCAGCCAGGATTGTGTTTACGATGAAGTTCAGTGCTTCGCTGTGCGCAGCGCCTGCACCTAAAGGTGCTTCATGTTTTTCACCGTCCATTTTCCATTTAATACGAGCTTCAGGTAAATTAAAACATTCAGCTAAACCTGATAGAAATTCATCTCCATTAGTCGGATCGATGATTGCAAATTTCAGTGAGGAGCTACCGCAGTTTAAAACCAGTACCAGCTTACTTGACATGGAAATACCTATCTTAGTTGATGTTGTGAAGCCCGTTATGAGGACACACAGACTTAGTTGAAAAATGTTATTCGCTAGAGCCTAGCGCATTTATATCCGACCAATTCATGATTGATATCATGATATGTGCAAAAAAGCACATGGGTCGATGATTTTACAGGGTTTTCTCGCGCAAACGTTACGTGATGCTGTTAAATAACTGTGAAAAATAAGTCACAGTATCGTGTTGAAATAACGTGCAGAACCCCAATATATCACTGTTGTTGACTTATTAAAGAGAACTATTAAGTAACATAGTTCGGCAGTAATTCTAATTACGGTCGATTCTACTAAAACTATTTTATATTTTATACGTTTTTTTTAAAAATAGGGCGTTTGGTTGATTAAAATCATAAATGCCATATAAAGTGTAGTTATAGCGGTGAGTTACGTATTCAAGAGAATAGCGGGTTTCATTTAAGTTAGCTTAATTAAAGCTAAATTTGTGAAAATTAACTTAAAAACTGAGTGTGCGTTCACGCTGAATTTGACGTAAGCTAGCCATAGATTGATATTGTTTTTGTGATGACCGATTGAAATTGATAGTCACTGAAAATCAATGGCAGTAAAAAATGAATAAGTAGTAGGAAATTAATTGATGAGCACAATGCAAAGTACCCCTCCAGGTTTTTTTAAACGCTTCAGATTAGGTAATCACTATCTGAAGGTTTTTCCTATGGAAAAAAAGCTAACGCCACTGTTTCCTGAACTACGTATCAATAAAGCGATTCGGTTTGGGATCCGCTTTATGCCGCCCATTGCGATATTTACGCTGGCTTGGCAAATTGCACTAGGCGGGCAGTTAGGTCCAGCTGTCGCGACGGCATTATTTGCCTGCAGCTTGCCAATGCAAGGGTTATGGTGGTTAGGTAAGCGTGCTGTCACACCATTACCGGCAGGGTTATTAAGCTGGTTCTATGAAATTCGCGATAAATTTACCGAAGCGGGAATTGCGATGGCACCCGTTGAGCAGCAGCCTGACTATATGGCGTTAGCCGAACTTTTGAAAAAAGCGTTCAATCAGTTAGATCATACCTTTATGGAAGATATCTAAACGGTTCATCGAACCTTATTTAGCATTCGATTTGATAACAAACCGTTACTTAACAGTAATTAACGCAAAACAACTGTTTAGATCAATAAAAGTGATATTTAATCTGTGCATTATCAACATTGAATGCGAAGATTGCAGAAAATTATCAACGGAGAGCTGTGATGGAAATGACCAATGCTGAACGCTTAATTTTATCCAATCAATATAAAATGATGACCATGTTAGACCCGGATAACGCAGAGCGTTACCGCCGTCTACAAACTATCATTGAGCGTGGATTTGGTTTACAAATGCGCGAGCTGGATAGGGATTTTGGTGAACTCAGCGAGCAAACGTGCCGTACGGTTATTGAAGTGATGGAAATGTACCATGCGCTGCAAGTTTCTTATGGCAACATGGAAGACAAACATGGTGTGGATGGTCGTCGTGTGCAGTTTTTGGGCTTTGATGCCGCAACGGAAGCGCGTTATCTGAGTTATGTGCGCTTTATGGTCAATACAGAAGGGCGCTACACCCATTTCGATAGCGGAACTCATGGCTTTAACTCACAAACACCAATGTGGGATAAATATTTAAGAATGCTGAAAATTTGGCAAGCTTGTCCTCGCCAATATCACCTTTCAGCGGTTGAGGTTTCTCAAATTCTCAATGCTTAACCTATCTTTTTAGGTGGACGCATTGACGTCTTGTATTAGGTAGCTGATTTTCTAAAAAAGGGTTTGATGTGAAGTTAAAAGCAAAAGGTTTTTTATTCGATCTCGATGGAACATTGGCGGATTCACTGGCTGTCGTTGAGCGCTGTTGGTGTTTATTCGGCGATAGAATTGGTGAAGATCATCAAGCGATTATCGACTATATCCATGGAAAACCAGCAATGACCACATTGCGTCATTTCCTACCCAATGCAAGCGAAGAAGAGCTGCAAAGCCATTTTCGTTGGTTAGAGAAAATGGAAAGCGAAGATATGGACGGCGTTGTTGCACTGCCAGGTGCAATAGCGCTGTTATCTTTACTGAATAAATTAGGTGCCCCTTGGGCGATTGTAACATCGGGCACAGTGCCAATTGCTCACGGACGCCGAGCAGCGGCGGGTTTACCTGAGCCGAAGCACTGGGTCACGTTTGAAAAAGTCTCTAAAGGCAAACCTGATCCAGAACCGTTCCAATTAGGGGCGAAAAGCCTCGAGCTGCCTCCTGAAGAGTGCATTGCTTTTGAAGATGCACCAGCAGGGATCCATTCAGCATTAAGTGCGGGTTGCCAAGTGATTGCGGTTCATGATCCTGAAGGTATGCCAAGACGAGATGAAATCTCTGCAATTATTAGTACATTAGAACAAATTTCCGTGACAGGCCCTGACAATAACGGCTATTTTGAGCTTTTCGTATCGAAAAACGCCTAATTACGATCTAATCAAAGAAATCCTCTGAAAAACATGCTTAACTAACTAAAATCTTTAGCCTGTTTTTTTTCGTCGAAAGGGGATACTTTGAACGGAGAATTGCTGTGGGTGCTAACCCTACTATTGATAGCGGTTGTTCTATTTACTACCAATAAAGTCCGCATGGATGTGGTTGCCTTATTAGTGATTGTGGCGTTTGTATTAAGTGACACACTGACCTTACAACAGGCAACGGCGGGTTTTGCGGATCCTAACGTTTTGTTGATTGCCGCTCTATTTGTCATCGGTGATGGTCTGGTTCGTACCGGAATTGCCTACCAAATGGGGGAGTGGCTCGTCCGAGTCGCAGGCAGCAGCGAAAGTAAAATGCTGGTCTTTTTAATGATGACGGTGGCGGGGCTCGGTGCATTTATGAGCTCCACTGGCGTGGTCGCTATCTTTATTCCGGTGGTGCTCAGTGTAGCGGCACGGATGAAAACCTCACCAAGTCGATTAATGATGCCGCTGGGCTTTGCTGGCTTAATCAGCGGTATGATGACATTAGTCGCAACACCGCCCAACATGGTGGTGAACAGTGAATTAGTTCGCGAAGGATTACCCAGCTTTCAATTTTTCTCAATTACCCCGATAGGGCTGCTTATTTTAATCGCGGGTATTGGCTATATGTGGCTAACTCGTCGCTGGTTAGGGAGTAATGAGCCGGATAAACAACCTGTTAAATATCAACGCAGTTTCCGTGACCTGATCCGCGATTATAAATTAGCAGGACGCGCTCGCCGATTAGCTATTCGTAAAGGCTCTTCACTGATAGGACACACGCTTGATGAGCTTCATTTACGTTCCCGTTATGGCGCAAACGTGGTGGGGATTGAGCGCTGGCGTAAGTTTCGCCGTGTGATGGTGAGTGCAACGGGGGGAACTGAGTTACGCGAGCGCGATGTTTTGCTGATTGATATTTCAGTGACTGACGATGAACTGCGCCAATTTTGCAGTGAGCAACTTCTTGAACCGATGATCTTGCGCGGGGATTATTTTTCCGAGCAATCAAGGGATGTAGGGATGGCGGAAGTTTCCATGAACCCAGACTCAGAATTATTGGGTAAAACGTTACGAGAGATTAAATTTCGTACCCGATATGGTTTAAACATCGTAGGGATCCGCCGTGATGGAAAGGCCCTTGATGGAAAGCTGGTGGATGAACCTCTGCGCTTAGGGGATATTTTGCTGGTCATTGGGGACTGGAAGCTGATCCGTATTCTATCGACCAAACCACGTAATTTTATCGTATTGAACTTAGCCGCTGAGGTTGAGGCCGTTGCACCAGCCTCCTCACAAGCCCCTCATGCGTTATTTTGCCTTGCACTCATGGTGGCGATGATGGTCACCAATGAAATTCCTAACTTTATTGCAGCATTAATTGCCTGTCTATTAATGGGGAAATTTCGCTGTATTGATATGGAAAGTGCGTATAAGTCAATTCATTGGCCGAGCATTATTTTGATTGTTGGGATGATGCCATTCGCTATCGCTTTACAGGAAACCGGGGGGATAGCCCTCGCGGTAGACGCACTGATGAAGATCGCTGGCGGATTGGGACCTCATGTCATGCTAGTCTGCTTGTTTATTCTATGCGCGACGATAGGCTTGTTTATTTCCAATACGGCCACTGCAGTATTAATGGCACCGATTGCCATTGCTGCCGCGCGCCAAATGGAAGTCTCTCCATTACCTTTTGCGATGGTGATTGGTATCGCGGCATCCGCTGCATTTATGACGCCAGTATCTTCCCCTGTGAATACATTAGTATTGGGTCCCGGTGGTTATAAATTTGCTGATTTTCTGAAGATTGGCGTCCCTTTTACGATTATCGTCATGTTTATCAGTGTGGCAGTGATCCCTATCTTGTTCCCATTCTAATTAAATCAATAGCGCCTACTTTATTAAGGCGCTATTAAACTCAATAAAACTTACTGCCCATGATGATAAAGATCAATTCGTAATATTTAATCCATTACCGCCTATCCGTTGAATCTTGTTATTTTTATTTCCGGAACAATCCTTAAAATTAACAGATAATTATGGTGAGGTAATAATGAATACTGAAATAACAAAAGAGAAAGTGGTAGTTTATGGAAATGATGGTTTTTGTACTTTCGAAAACTATTGGGGTGAAGAATTAGTTTCTGTTCGATTAGAACATTATGTTTCAGGTATAATTGATGACACGAGACATATGTTAACAACAGTTGAATTAGCAAATATTGCGGATCGAACAGAGCTAAAAAAAGTGTTTTTCATACGAACGGCTCTGGGACAGCTGGATCGGTATGACTATTGGTATATGACCATGCATACTAAAAGTGGGCGAGTTTTTAGAACGAAAGACAGATTTCGTTGTTCTTATGTCTTCTATGATTCTTTAGATGCGATTATTGGTGTGAATGGTGCGGCGAAAACATTATATATCGCATTTTCATCATCATCAGGATGCAAGACAGAATTGATTGAGGTTTTATAATAAATAACTTTAATTCAGGATGAAATAAAATGGCGGAACTATTTATCATGATATACCCGATAAAATAAAGATAGATAATATTATGTGGTTCAGTTACGAGCTAGATACCGAGGATTCTTATAATCACTGGTATGTAGATATAACAACAGAAGATGGAAAACGCTATCATACAAAGAGCAAATTTTATTGCTCGATGACAAGAGCCGATGAAGGAAAAGTGATTCTTGGCATCAATGGCGAATCTGAAAATTTATACGTCCATTATCCTGTTTCAATTGAAAATAAAGCATGAATGACTCATTATGTTTTATGATAAAAATCACGAACATCTAAATAAACGATATTGTAGATAAGTAAGTGGAAGTGTACATCAAGCTGAACAGGATGTTAAAAGTAGGAATGACATTCGCCATTCCTTATATTTCCTTAGTGACTGATTTCATCTAATGAAAGCGTAAAACTCGGGACAAACGTTTTCATAAAATATTCCATTTCAGGGCTATTGCGCTCAGCGAGCATTTTTTCCAGGCGCCTTTTGGCGAGCTTAAATTCGCTATTGCCTGCAGATAGCTCTTCTAAACATTTTAAATAGGCACATAAAGTATCTGCTTGTTTTACAATAAAATGTTCTTCTTCAGACTGCAGCTCTTCTACTAGCAAGCATTTAAAATCCTCTTGCAGCTCTTCAGGTAACATATCCAGTAATTTTTGCTGCGCGAATTTTTCTATTTTTTTGTATTCATGGGCAATTTGCTGATTATGATACTTAATTGGCGTTGGTAAGTCACCGGTGATGACTTCACTTGCATCATGGTACATGGCGAATAGTGCAATTTTTTCGGCGTTAACATTACCATCAAATTTACGGTTTTTAATGATTGCGAGCGCATGTGCCACCATCGCGACTTGTAGGCTGTGCTCTGAAACATTTTCAGTCCGCACATTACGCATTAGGGGCCAGCGATGAATGAGTTTCATTCTAGCAAGATGGGCAAAAAAGTAACTCATAATTCCTCCTTGATTGAAATAATCATATGTGAAAATCATACATCAGATACAAGTAAATTTATATTTAATATTAAGCGCTTCTATTATGAATAAGTGAATATAACTTAATGAAAGCTGATGTTTTAAATGAATTAAGTATAGGAAGAAATGCATTAAAATTCCCATTAATTATCCAACCATCAATCCAATAGCATCGAGGAGATTATATGGAAATCGCGTTATCAGCAAAAGGTACGGTTACATTAGAGAACTTTTGGGGAGAGCCCTTAAAATTGATGAAACTTACACACTTATCATTACGAACATCCACTGTTGAACTAAAGGATGTACCCCAAGGGGCGATTATTAAAAATGCGATGGAGTTTATTTATCAACGGGGTATTGGAAAGCCGCGAGATTACTGGATTTTAGACATTGTGACTCAAGAAAATACACGTTATCGCTCAGAACCTATGTATGATTGTTCTATTGATGAAACGGAAAGTCCGACGGAGGGGCATGTAATTATTGGAGTCAATGGCGAGTCTAAACGAATTTACACAGTTCTAGACAGTGGAGATCGTTGTTCTGACAGTATGAATCAAGTTTGGCTATAATTAATATTCGATTCATAATCATGCAATGAAATGATCAAAAAAGAATGAAATAAAAAAGTTAAATTGAGAGTATCCATACTCAATTATCTAAATAAGACGTAAAAGAGTAAACAAGTTATCATCCAATAATAAATTGATTTGATATTTTTAGTCACTATAATCGAGAGGTATATAATTAAACTGATCGAGGATGAAATGAAATATTTCCCAATTATATTAGTGCTATTTTTCTTAGCAGCTGTTTACTTTATTTCTATTATTTAATTAATCTAATAAAGACTATTGAATTTAGAGCTTCATAAAGAAACTTGTTTTTATTAAGATAAAAAAATAGCCCTTATTTGGGCTATTTTATTTTGATAAAACGAAAATTTATTGACGATAGTTTTCTAAGAAACGACCAAATTTATTGATTGCCATTTCTAAGTCATCTGCATAAGGGAGGGTGACAATACGGAAATGGTCTGGGTGTGGCCAGTTAAATGCGGTTCCCTGAACTAATAACACTTTTTCTTGTAGTAACAGGTCAAGGATCATTTTTTGGTCATCGTGGATATTAAAACGTTTAATATCAATTTTCGGGAACATATACAGGGCGCCTTGTGGCTTAACACAAGAGACACCAGGAATTTGGTTAATCAGTTCCCATGCACGGTTACGCTGCTCGTATAAACGACCACCTGGTTGGATAAATTCGCTGATACTTTGGTAACCGCCTAATGCTGTTTGGATAGCGTGTTGCATTGGCACGTTAGCACATAAGCGCATAGATGCCAGCATTTCTAACCCTTCAATATAGCTTTTGGCTTGTTTTTTCGGGCCATTTAATACCATCCAGCCTTGGCGGAAACCTGCGACGCGATAAGTTTTTGATAACCCGTTAAACGTGACAGTCAGTAAGTCAGGTGCCAGTGCAGCGATAGAGTGGTGCTGCGCATCGTCATACAGAATTTTATCGTAAATTTCGTCGGCGAAGATAATCAAACTATGTTGACGAGCAATCTCGACGATTTCCATTAATAGCTCTTTGCTGTACACCGCCCCTGTTGGGTTATTTGGGTTGATGATGACAATCCCGCGGGTACGTGGGCTGATTTTCTTGCGGATATCGTCAATATCCGGCATCCAACCTTGTTGTTCATCACACATATAGTGAACAGCATTACCGCCTGATAGCGAAACAGCGGCTGTCCAGAGTGGATAGTCAGGGGCTGGAACCAGCATTTCATCGCCATTGTTTAATAGCGCTTGCATGGCTTGAACGATTAATTCCGATACACCGTTACCAATATAGACATCTTCAACGGTCATATCGTGGATATCACGGGCTTGGTAGTGTTGAACAATTGCCTTACGCGCAGAATATAAGCCCTTGGAATCACAGTAACCTTGCGAGCTTGGCAGATTGCGCAGGACATCAACGAGGATCTCATCAGGTGCTTCAAAGCCAAACGGTGCCGGGTTACCAATGTTCAGTTTTAGGACTTTATTGCCTTCTTCTTCTAAGCGTTTCGCTTCTTTTAAAACTGGCCCACGAATGTCATAGCAAACATTATCGAGCTTATTGGATTTCATTATCGTATTCATGGTTCTCTCATTACCCTAACGGGCTCGCAATCATAGGGGACTTCCGGCGTTACTATCTACTGTACTCCTCCCTCGGAAGCTTTTGAAGATGCTAGATAATTTTTGGTGCAAAAGGTTGGTTTAGACATAAAACAGATATGTGCTATCTTAAAGTATTGAATAAGTTAGATGATGGCTCTAATTATGGTCATTAAGTTGGAATCTAATTCTGATAATTATCGTAGTTTTGGAGTGTGTTAGTGAATGAGTCGTAAAAAAATGGCGGAAAAGTCGTGTAATGGCAAAGTGACAAAAATTGTATCACTCTGTAAGTTTGCATCTTAAATCATTAAATTAGAAATAAATTTAACTATTGGTCGGGGTGTTTTCGGGGGTTTTTGGCTTTTTTTGTTAGCAATATTGATTATTTTAATGAGAATATTCTTGGTGAAACCGTGGTTATAATGTTTAGTGTATTGATAATTAATAAAATTGTTAATTTACATCATATGTTACATAAAGAGCTTACATTAAAATAATTGCAACTACATTAAATATGTTACTATTTAGTCTTCTTCAATTATTTCGTGCTTATTGAGTTTTATGTTAATCAACCCCGCTTTAATTGATAGAAATTTAAAACGCTAATTGGATAATTGAGCTGTTTAAGTTAATTATCAAATAGATATAGCAATATAGAGTATTGAATACAATAAATGCAGATCTACGGATTAGAAATGCAAAAAGTTGGATTATTTTTAAGACTCGCTGATTCTCACGGAGGAGAGCAGAAACACCAGGTATCATAAAATTATATAAAGAGAATGTACGATGATAAATTCCAATCGTCCCATAATGAACTTAGATCTCGATTTACTACGCACATTTGTCGCAGTGGCTGATCTTAACACTTTTGCCGCTGCTGCTGCCGCAGTATGTCGAACCCAGTCCGCTGTTAGTCAGCAAATGCAACGTTTAGAGCAATTAGTTGGTCGTGAATTATTTGCACGCCACGGGCGTAATAAGCTATTAACCGCCCACGGTTTGCAATTACTCGGCTATGCGAGACAGATTTTACGTGCGAATGACGATGCCACCGCATCTTTAACCTATAACGATGCAGATGGTGAATTGCGTATCGGGGCATCCGACGATACAGTCGATATCTTATTACCTTTCTTACTAAACCGTATTGCCTCCGTATTTCCACGCATCGCGGTAGAAGTGAGAATTAAACGTGCTCAGTTTATTGAGTCAATGTTAGATAATCATGAAATTGATTTAGCATTGACGACAAGCCGTATTCCTCAGCACCCAAAAACAGCATTAAGAACTGTCCCGATTTTATGGCACAGCGCACCTGATTTTCAGCTACGTACAAATGAGCCAATCCCATTGGTGGTAATGGATGAAACGAATCCATACCGTAAGTTATGTACTCAGGCATTAGATGAAGCAGGCTTACCATGGCATGTGGCTTATGAAGCTGCATCATTACCAGCGGTTCGTGCTGCGGTGAATGCAGAAGTCGGAGTGACTGCTCGCCCAATGGAAATGCAAAACGCAGATCTGCGTGTTTTAGGTGAGTCAGATGGTTTACCGCGTCTGCCAGATATTCAGTACTGGTTATATAAAAATGCGGATGAGCAAAAAGATTTTGTGCTCACTGTCTTTAATGCCATTGAAAACAAAAAAATCTCTTATGCCGTTGCGGACCAAACTGAGAACAGCGCCCAATAAGAGCAATTTGTCCTTATCGATAAAATAGGGTTTTTATCAATGATAAGTGTCAAACATACATAGAGTGATATTATCCGGCTGAATCAGTTAATCCTGACTCAGCCGTTTTATTTTTATGAATATCCCGCCTAAAAACCGTCTTCACAATTTTACGCATTCCAATTGTTATCAAAATGTTCTTAACTGAAATTTACTGACCGTACTCATTAAGTGGTTAATAGGGGAGGAATGCGATTTTTGCAGTACGATATTTTACTTAATAACGAGGTGATAAAAAAGTGAACAATGTTTCTGTTCAATAGGTGACAAAATACACGGATTAACCACTTATTAAGTATGGATTTACGCGTAAGAGCATGAAATAATTGTGATGTATATGGCATAACATGAAATTCATTAGTTAGTTAACGATTTGTTACGCTGTTAACAATATTTATTTGCTGAATTGATAAAATAGCTGAGAGTAGTCATAGGCTTAGTGGGGATGATGAATAAAAATTCGTTACTGCCTCTTAAATTAAATTCGGATGTTATGTAAACAAATTGAGTATTTTTTCAATAAATCTGTGCGTTAGATCAAATAAAAAGCACATTTTTTCGTCTGTTAAGACAGGTTTTTCCTGAGATAATGGTGTAGTAAAAGCGAATAATCAGTTAGACTACTTTGCGTGTTTATTTGTGTATAGTAACACTGACACGTTTTAGCAGTTAATGAGTTATTTTTGTTTCGCAGATGTTTTTCACGTGTGAATTATTTGTAATAAATACGGTTATTTTGTCTCATTTGAGCAAAATAAAATGTAGTGAGAGAGGGGCAAACCAAACGGCAGTCGTCAGGCTGATTTTAGTTTGGGGGGATCTTTTAGTTTTGAGGTCAATTTTGGTCTTTCTTCTCGATTAACTGGGCAATTGTGGTGCAATACTGCCGTGTTATAAAAAAGAGCAGTTAAGTACCATAAGTAATGAGTAAGCAACGAGTATGTCTACATCAATCCTAGAGTTAGCCCATAACTGGGGCTTTGCTATATTCCTTCTCGGCGCTATTGGTCTTTGCGCTTTCATGTTGACCGCAGGTCATTTCTTGGGTAGCCGCGCCAAAGCCAGAACAAAACACGTTCCCTACGAGTCAGGTATTGACTCTGTCGGTAGTGCTCGTCTTCGTATGTCAGCCAAGTTCTACTTGGTCGCGATGTTTTTCGTGATCTTCGATGTGGAGGCTATGTTCTTATTTGCATGGTCTGTCGCCATCCGCGAAGCGGGATGGGTCGGTTTCATCGAAGCCGCTATTTTTATCTTGGTATTGTTGGCGGGATTATTTTATCTGATCCGCGTTGGTGCACTCGATTGGACTCCAATCCGTTCACGTCGCGCAGTTAAAGGTCCTAGTGAAGTTATTAAAATCAGCAATCGTCATCCGCAGTAAAAAGCGAGGCATTATACAATGGATTATACGCTCACCCGCATAGATCCGAACGGTGAGAACGACCGTTACCCACTGCAAACTCAAGAAATCGTTACTGATCCCCTTGAGCAGCAAGTTGAAAACAGTGTGTATATGGGGAAATTATCCCATGCACTTCATGATGTGGTGAACTGGGGACGTAAAAACTCTCTGTGGCCATACAACTTCGGTCTTTCATGTTGCTATGTAGAAATGGTGACGTCGTTCACGGCTGTTCATGACGTAGCCCGCTTTGGTGCGGAAGTACTGCGTGCTTCTCCTCGTCAAGCCGACTTTATGGTTGTTGCGGGAACTTGTTTTACCAAAATGGCTCCCGTCATCCAGCGCCTTTATGACCAAATGCTTGAACCAAAATGGGTTATCTCCATGGGGTCATGTGCGAACTCAGGTGGGATGTATGACATCTACTCTGTTGTTCAAGGCGTCGACAAATTTATTCCCGTGGATGTGTACATTCCAGGCTGCCCACCACGCCCTGAAGCCTATATGCAGGCTCTCCTTCTGTTACAAGAATCCATCGGCAAAGAACGTCGCCCACTTTCATGGGTTGTCGGTGATCAGGGTGTTTATCGTGCGAATATGCAGTCAGAAAGAGAAAGAAAACACGGTGAACGTATCGCAGTAACCAACCTGCGTACCCCTGACGAAATTTAAGGCTTTTAGCCATACAGCGTAACAGAGCAATGTTGTTGCGAAATAATAAACCTGATCAAGCGTTATGGTGAAGAATGATGACAGATCAGATAGCGCAAGCGAGTCATAATCAGCCAGAATGGCAGACACAAGATCACATTAATGATCCTGTGCTTCTGGAACTGCGCAACCAATTTGGCCCGGATGCCTTTTCAGTTCAAGCAACCCGCACTGGCATGCCAGTGGTTTGGGTACGCCGTGAACAATTACTGGAAATTGTAGATTTCTTAAAGAAACTACCTAAACCTTATGTGATGTTGTTCGACTTACACGGAGTCGATGAACGCCAGCGTATTCATCGCCAAGGTCTGCCTGACGCAGACTTTAGTGTGTTCTACCACATCATTTCCATTGACCGAAACCGCGACATCATGTTGAAAGTGGCTCTTAATGAGAAAGACTTAAACGTGCCATCGGTGGTTTCTTTATTCCCCAATGCCAACTGGTATGAGCGTGAAGTGTGGGACATGTTCGGGATCACCTTCCATGGTCACCCAAATTTACGTCGCCTGCTGATGTCTCCAAGCTGGGAAGGTCACCCGCTGCGCAAAGATTACCCTGCGCGCGCCACGGAATTCGATCCCTTTGTTTTGACTAAGCAAAAGCAAGATCTGGAAATGGAAGCATTGACTTTCAAACCAGAAGAGTGGGGCTTAGATCGCGGAAATGAAAACGAAGATTTCATGTTCCTGAACTTGGGGCCAAACCACCCATCTTCTCACGGTGCATTCCGTATCGTGCTGCAATTGGATGGTGAAGAGATTGTTAACTGCGTTCCCGATATCGGCTACCACCACCGTGGTGCAGAAAAAATGGGTGAGCGTCAGTCATGGCATAGCTACATTCCTTATACCGACCGTATCGAATACCTCGGCGGTTGTGTGAATGAAATGCCATATATTCTTGCGGTTGAAAAACTGGCAGGTATCGAAGTACCGGATCGCGTAAAAACTATCCGTGTCATGATGTCTGAACTGTTCCGTATCAACAGTCACCTACTGTATATCAGTACCTATATTCAAGACGTTGGTGCGATGACGCCAGTGTTCTTTGCGTTCACTGATAGACAGAAAGTGTACAACGTGATTGAAGCGATCACCGGTTTCCGTATGCACCCAGCATGGTTCCGCATCGGTGGGGTTGCTCACGATTTACCGCGTGGCTGGGATAAATTACTGCGTGAATTATTAGACTGGTTACCGAAACGCCTAGAATCCTATGTGACTTCAGCGCTTAAAAACTCCATTTTGAAAGGCCGTTCTATTGGTGTGGCATCTTACACCAAGGAAGAGGCATTAGCGTGGGGTGTGACGGGTGCAGGCTTACGTGCAACGGGTGTGGATTTTGATGTACGTAAAGCACGTCCTTATTCAGGTTATGAAAACTTTGAATTCGACATTCCAATCGCCCATAACGGTGACTGCTATGACCGCGTAATGATCAAAGTGGAAGAGATGCGTCAAAGTATCCGTATTCTTGAGCAGTGCCTGAAGAATATGCCTGAAGGTCCATTTAAAGCTGACCATCCACTGACAACGCCGCCGCCGAAAGAGCGCACATTGCAGCATATCGAAACCCTAATCAACCACTTCTTACAAGTGTCTTGGGGCCCGGTAATGCCAGCTAACGAATCATTCCAGATGGTTGAAGCAACCAAAGGGATCAACAGCTACTACCTAACCAGTGACGGCAGCACCATGAGCTATCGTACACGTATTCGTACCCCGAGTTATGCGCACTTGCAGCAAATTCCGGCGACAATCAGAGGTAGCTTGGTTTCTGACTTAATTGTCTATCTGGGTAGTATCGATTTTGTAATGTCGGATGTGGATCGCTAACCATGCATAATGAACAAGATAAACAAGGTCAATGTGGCACTGGCCAATGCGGCTGTAACAGCCAGTCTGACGTGGTGAATACCTTCGAACCGCAAGTTAATCACGGTTTTGTTTTAACCGAACATGAGCGTGCGGAAATTGAAGGGGAAAAACACCACTACGAAGATGCACGTGCGGCGTCAATTGAAGCGCTGAAAATTGTGCAAAAAAATCGTGGCTGGGTCGAAGATGGCGCTATTCACGCTATCGCTGAAGTTTTGGGTATTCCTGCGAGTGACGTAGAAGGCGTGGCAACATTCTATAGCCAAATTTTCCGTCAACCAGTGGGTCGCCACATTATTCGTTATTGCGATAGCGTTGTTTGCCATATTACGGGCTACCAAGGCTTAGAAGCTGAAATTATTAAACAGCTGAGTATTCGCCCAGGTCAAACCACCGCTGATGGTCGCTTTACGCTGCTGCCAACCTGTTGCTTAGGTAACTGTGACAAGGGTCCAACGATGATGATCGATGACGATACCCACAGTCATGTGCAGCCTGAAAATATTCAAAAGCTACTGGAGCAGTATCCATGACAAACTTCTCCGCAAACCCTGTGATCCGTACTGCGGAAACTCATCCATTAACATGGCGCCTACGCGATGACGCGCAGCCAGTCTGGTTAGATGAGTATCGTAGCAAAAACGGATACAAAGGTGTCGAACGTGCCCTCAAAGGCATGGCTCCTGATGAAGTGGTTAACCTTGTCAAAGACGCCGGACTGAAAGGTCGTGGTGGTGCAGGGTTCTCGACGGGTCTGAAATGGAGTTTAATGCCAAAAGACGAAAACATGAAACTGCGTTATTTCTTATGTAACGCGGATGAAATGGAGCCGGGCACTTATAAAGACCGTTTATTGATGGAACAACTACCTCACTTATTAGTGGAAGGGATGATCATCGGCGCTTATGCATTAAAAGCCTACCGTGGTTATATCTTCTTACGTGGTGAATATGTTGAAGCGGCGAAACATTTACGTCGCGCCATCGAAGAAGCCAAAGCAGCGGGTCTCTTAGGTAAAAACATTCTCGGTTCGGGCTTTGATTTTGAGCTATTTGTGCATACCGGTGCAGGTCGTTATATCTGCGGTGAAGAAACTGCACTGATTAACTCCCTTGAAGGTCGTCGTGCAAACCCACGCTCTAAACCACCATTCCCTGCAAGTTCAGGTGCATGGGGTAAACCGACCTGCGTGAATAACGTCGAAACTATCTGTAACGTGCCTGCAATTCTAGAGCACGGTGACCAGTGGTATATCGATTTAAGCGCGGGCAAGAGTAAAGACGCGGGCACTAAGCTGATGGGTTTCTCTGGACGCGTGAAAAATCCGGGTCTGTGGGAACTGCCATTTGGTACAACGGCACGTGAAGTCTTAGAAGACTATGCGGGCGGTATGCGTGATGGATTAAAACTCAAAGCATGGCAACCGGGTGGCGCAGGAACTGACTTCCTGACCAACGATCACCTCGATTTACCGATGGATTTCGAAAACATTGCAAAAGCAGGCAGCCGTTTAGGTACAGCGCTAGCGATGGCAGTCGATAACGAAATCAACATGGTTTCTTTAGTGCGTAACTTAGAAACCTTCTTTGCGCGTGAATCCTGTGGTTGGTGTACACCGTGTCGTGATGGTCTGCCGTGGAGCGTAAAAATTCTACAGGCACTGGAAAAAGGCGAAGGTCAAGAAGGGGATATCGAAACTCTTGAACAACTTTGCCGTTTCTTAGGACCGGGCAAAACCTTCTGTGCACACGCACCAGGTGCGGTTGAGCCATTACAAAGCGCCATCAAATATTTCCGTGGAGAGTTCGAAGCGGGTATCTCGAAAAAAGATCTGCGCAACATCGTGCAGATTGCCGGGATCCAGCCAAACCTGCTCAAGCAGCGTTGGTAAGCATTTAGCGATTGAGCAACCGCTAAACGAATTTTTGACGAAGAACGTATTTATGTTTAACGCCTGCTAAAGCGGGCCTTTGGGAAGCATGCTGACTATGGCTACGATATATGTAGACGGCAAAGAATATGACGTAAACGGGTCTGAAAACCTGTTACAAGCCTGCTTATCGTTGGGGCTAGATATTCCTTATTTTTGCTGGCATCCGGCGCTGGGAAGCGTTGGCGCTTGCCGCCAGTGTGCGGTGAAGCAGTATCAAAACGCGGATGACACTCGTGGTCGCCTCGTGATGTCTTGTATGACACCGGCAACGGAAGGTACTTACATCTCAATCGATGATGAAGAAGCCAAACAATTCCGTGAAAGTGTTGTTGAATGGCTGATGACCAACCACCCACACGACTGCCCAGTCTGTGAGGAAGGTGGTAACTGCCACTTACAAGATATGACGGTGATGACCGGTCATACCATGCGTAAGTATCGTTTTACAAAACGCACGCACGTAAACCAAGATCTCGGTCCATTCATTAGTCATGAAATGAACCGCTGTATCGCGTGTT
The DNA here is from genome assembly GCF_028479565.1 of Providencia sp. PROV202. Taxonomy (NCBI): domain Bacteria; kingdom Pseudomonadati; phylum Pseudomonadota; class Gammaproteobacteria; order Enterobacterales; family Morganellaceae; genus Providencia; species Providencia sp. PROV202. The sequence continues at coordinate 23,009 of NZ_JAMPNV010000022.1, forward strand.
ACCGTTGCGTTCGTTACTACAAAGATTATGCTGATGGCACCGACTTAGGTGTGTATGGCGCGCATAACTATGTCTACTTTGGTCGTACTGAAGACGGCACGCTGGAAAGTGAATTTTCCGGTAACCTCGTCGAAGTGTGCCCAACAGGGGTATTCACCGACAAAACGCACTCAGAACGCTATAACCGTAAATGGGATATGCAATTTGCACCGGGTATCTGCCAACAGTGCAGCATCGGTTGTAATACCAGCCCAGGTGAGCGTTATGGTGAACTGCGCCGTATTGAAAACCGCTATAACGGTTCTGTAAACCATTACTTCCTGTGTGACCGTGGTCGCTTCGGTTATGGTTACGTAAACCGTAAAGACCGTCCTCGCCAAGCGCTGTTAACCAAAGATGGCGTACAGCAGGTGGTTTCGGCGATTGAAGCGATGCAAAGCGGTGCGCAGATCATCAATCAAGCGAAGAAAGTGATTGGTATCGGTTCTCCACGTGCTAGCGTTGAAAGCAACTACGCACTGCGTGCTTTAGTCGGTGCGGAAAACTTCTACTCCGGCATTTCTAAGGATGAACAGCGTCGCTTAGCGCTGATGCAAAACATCCTGCAAAACGGCGGTGTTTACACCCCTACATTGCGTGAAATCGAAGGCTACGATGCGGTGTTAGTTCTGGGTGAAGATTTGACTCAGACGGGCGCACGTATGGCATTATCTGTTCGCCAAGCGGTGAAAGGCAAAGCTCGTGAAATGGCAGCGGCACAGAAAGTGGCTGACTGGCAAATCGCAGCGATTCAAAACATTGGTCAACATGCCAAGTACCCGCTGTTTATCACTAACGTGGATGACACGCGTTTAGATGATGTCGCGGCTTACAACTACCGTGCACCAGTGGCTGATCAAGCGCGTTTCGGTTTTGCGATTGCTAACCTGATCAACGGTGACGCACCAGCAGTGAATGATTTACCAGCTGATGTGAAAGCGAAAGTAGAAACTGTGGCTCAAGCTTTAGCGGGTGCGAAAAAACCGCTGATTATCAGTGGTAGCCATAGCGCTAGCGATGCGATGATCGAAGCCGCAGCTAACGTCGCATTTGCACTGAAAGCGAAAGGGGCGAACGTCGGTCTGTCTTATGTCGCGTCTCATGCCAACAGCTTTGGCCTCGCGATGATGAACGCATTGCCATTAGAGAATGCGTTCTCTCGCATTGAAGCGAACGAAGCGGATGTGGCTATCGTGATGGAAAATGACCTTTACCGTCACAGCACCGTGGATGCCGTCAATAGCGCATTAGCGAAATTGAAGCACCTGATCGTGGCAGACCACCAGCACACGGACATCATGGATAAAGCGACATTAGTGCTGCCAGCGGCAAGTTTTGCGGAAGCAGACGGTACGCTTATCAACCAAGAAGGTCGTGCTCAGCGTTTCTTCCAAGTCTTTGACCCAACTTACTACGATAACAGCATCGTGATGAACGAAAGCTGGCGCTGGATGCATTCTCTGCAAACTGAAGCACAGCAACGTGATGCGGATTGGTCGCAATTAGACCACGTTATCGAAGAGTGTGTGGCAGCTCTGCCACAGTTTGCGGGTATTAGAGATACGGCACCGAAGGCCTCTTTCCGCATTCGTGGACAGAAACTGGCGCGTGAACCGCATCGTTACAGCGGCCGTACGGCAATGCTGGCGGACAAATCGGTTCATGAACCGCGTCAACCGCAAGATATAGACTCACCATTTGCGTTCTCAATGGAAGGGAATAACCAACCGAAAGCGCCACGCCAGCAAATTCCATTTGCATGGGCACCGGGCTGGAACTCACCACAAGCATGGAACAAATTCCAAGCGGAAGTGGGCGGACACTTACTCTTTGGTGATCCGGGCGTGCGTTTATTCAATTCGACAGAAAGCAAATTAGCGTACTTCACTGAGGTTCCTGCGGCTTACCAAAGCGGCGAAGCACAGTGGGTTGTGGCGCCTTACTATCATCTGTTTGGTAGTGATGAAACCTCACAACGTTCTGATGTCATTCAGCAGCGTATGCCAGAGCCTTATATCATGTTGAACGCGCAAGATGCGGCAGCACTGGGGCTAAATACTGGCGTGAAAGCTGAATTTAGTCATGCAGGTCAAACCTTTAACCTGCCAGTGCGTATTAGTCAGCACCTTGCTGTGGGGCAAATCGGTTTACCTCTGGGTATGCCAGGAATTGCTCCGGTAATGGCGGGCGTGTCAGTGAATAATCTGCGGAGGGGCGCATGATGGATTGGATTTCTCCTGCGGTGATGGAAGTCCTGATTTCCATCCTTAAATCGGTTGTCATCTTGCTGGTTGTCGTGACCTGCGGGGCATACATGAGTCTCGGCGAACGCCGTATTCTCGGTCTATTCCAAAACCGTTACGGTCCTAACCGTGTGGGTCCATTTGGAATGGGACAACTGATTGCCGACATGTTCAAAATGCTGTTTAAAGAGGACTGGATCCCAGAGTTTGCGGACAAGAAAATCTTTACGCTTGCCCCAGTTATCGCATTTTGTTCTCTGTTCTTAGCGTTTGCCATTGTGCCAGTCAGTCCGACTTGGCACGTCGCTGATCTGAACATCGGGATCTTATTCTTCCTGATGATGGCAGGTCTGGCTGTGTACGCGGTACTGTTCGCCGGTTGGTCAAGTAACAACAAATACTCCTTATTGGGTGCGATGCGTGCATCAGCTCAAACGGTGAGTTATGAAGTGTTCTTAGGCTTGTCATTGATGGGTGTGGTCGCACAAGCGGGTTCATTCAACTTAATCGACATCGTGAATTCCCAAGAGGGTATGTGGAACGTGATCCCACAATTCTTTGGTTTTATCACGTTTGCGATTGCGGGTGTCGCGGTATGTCACCGTCACCCATTTGACCAGCCAGAAGCGGAGCAAGAGATTGCCGACGGTTACCATGTGGAATATTCCGGGATGAAATTCGGTCTGTTCTTCGTGGGTGAATATATCGGTATCGTGACGGTGTCCGCGCTGATTGTAACGCTGTTCTTTGGTGGTTGGCATGGTCCGTTCCTGCCTGCTTTCCTGTGGTTTGCGATTAAAACAGCCTTCTTCATGATGATGTTCATCTTGATCCGTGCTTCATTACCGCGTCCACGTTATGACCAAGTAATGTCCTTCGGCTGGAAAATTTGTCTGCCACTGACACTGCTTAACCTGCTGGGTACCGCAGCAGTGATTTTATACAACGCTCAGTAAGGGGTGATTGAACCATGACATTAAAAGAGTTATTGGTCGGTTTCGCCACCCAAGTACGCAGTATTTGGATGGTGGGTCTACATGCGTTCGATAAACGGGAAACGCAAATGTACCCAGAAGAGCCGGTTTATCTGCCACCCCGTTACCGTGGGCGCATCGTGCTAACGCGCGATCCTGATGGTGAAGAGCGTTGTGTTGCGTGTAACTTGTGTGCGGTTGCTTGCCCAGTGGGATGTATTTCACTGCAAAAAGCCGAGCACGAAGATGGACGCTGGTATCCCGAATTTTTCCGCGTGAACTTCTCCCGCTGCATTTTCTGTGGTCTGTGTGAAGAGGCTTGCCCAACCACGGCAATCCAATTGACGCCAGATTTCGAAATGGCAGATTGGCGTCGTCAGGATCTGGTTTATGAGAAAAACGACCTGTTGATTTCAGGGCCAGGTAAATACCCTGATTATAACTTTTACCGTAAATCAGGTATGGCGATCGCAGGTAAAGATAAAGGCGAAGCGGATAACGAAGCGAAACCTATCAACGTCAAAGACCTGTTGCCGTAAGGAGCGATATTCATGGAATTTACATTTTATATCGCCGGTCTAGTTGCTGTTCTAGCAACTTTGAGGGTGATTACTAATACCAATCCAGTGCATGCGCTACTGTATCTGGTGGTTTCTCTGTTGGCACTGTCAATGGTGTTCTTCTCGCTCGGTGCGTATTTTGCCGGAGCATTGGAGATTATCGTTTACGCTGGCGCCATTATGGTTCTGTTTGTTTTCGTGGTAATGATGTTGAACTTAGGTCGCTCAGTACAAGAACAAGAGCGCGCTTGGTTAACACCGAAAACGTGGATTGGTCCCGCAGTGTTATCTGCTGTTTTACTGGGTATTTTAGTGTATGGGATCACCAGCCTTTCTCACCAAGAAAAAACGGAAGGTGTGATTATCACAGCGAAAGAAGTGGGTATCAGCTTGTTTGGTCCTTACGTCTTAGCCGTTGAATTAGCATCGTTATTATTACTCGCGGGTCTGGTTGTTGCCTTCCACGTGGGTCGTGACCGTTCAGAAAACAGCGCTGATCTTGTCAGCAACAGCCGTAATGCGGGGGAGAAACAATGATACCTCTTCAACATGGTCTGATTTTAGCGGCAATTATCTTTGTAATGGGACTGAGTTGTCTTGTTATTCGCCGCAACCTGCTTTTCATGCTGATCGGACTGGAAATCATGGTGAACGCAACGGCATTAGCCTTTGTGGTCGCGGGCAGTTTTTGGGGGCAACCAGATGGTCAGATTATGTATATTCTGGCAATCACTCTGGCGGCAGCGGAGGCGAGTATTGGATTGGCGTTGTTACTGCAACTCCATCGTCATCGTCAAAACCTGAACATTGATAAAGTCAGTGAGATGCGCGAATGAACTTACTCTATTTAACGATTCTGTTCCCGCTGTTAGGGTCTGTGCTTCTCGCATTTTCCCGCGGTCGTTGGTCAGAAAATGTATCTGCGATTATCGGTGCAGGCTCAGTGGGTCTGGCCGCTCTAGTTGCATTTTATGCAGGCTCTGAGTTTTTAGCCCAACCTGTTTTAGCTAATGGTGGATATGAGCCATACCCACAAATGTTATGGACTTGGATGTCTGTGGGTAATTTCACCATTCCATTTAGCCTGTCCCTTGATGGTCTTTCTCTGACCATGTTAGGTGTGGTAACGGGTGTGGGCTTCCTTATTCATGTGTATGCCTCTTGGTATATGCGTGGCGAGGAAGGTTACTCACGTTTCTTCACTTACACTAACTTGTTTATCGCGAGCATGGTGGTATTAGTGCTGGCTGATAACATGATGCTGATGTATCTGGGTTGGGAAGGGGTAGGGCTGTGCAGTTATCTGTTGATTGGTTTCTATTACACTAACCCAGAGAACGGCAAAGCGGCAATGAAAGCCTTCTTCGTGACCCGTATCGGTGATGTGTTCTTGGCTATCGGCATGTTTATCCTGTACAACGAACTGGGCACCTTAAACTTCAGCGAAATGGCACAACGTGCGGCTCAGTTGTCTCCGGAAGGCTTATCGATGCTGAACTGGGCAACGCTGATGTTATTAGGCGGCGCAGTCGGTAAATCAGCTCAGTTACCATTACAAACATGGTTAGCCGATGCGATGGCGGGTCCAACACCTGTTTCTGCACTGATCCACGCCGCAACCATGGTTACTGCTGGTGTGTACTTAATTGCGCGTACTCATGGGCTATTCCTGTTAACACCAGACATTCTGCATTTAGTGGGTGTTGTGGGTGCGGTAACATTGCTGTTTGCAGGTTTCGCAGCACTGGTTCAAACGGATATCAAACGCGTTCTTGCTTACTCGACTATGAGCCAGATTGGCTATATGTTCTTGGCGCTGGGCGTACAAGCATGGGATGCGGCAATTTTCCACTTAATGACTCACGCCTTCTTCAAAGCATTACTGTTCCTGTCCGCAGGTTCGGTGATCATCGCGTGTCATCACGAGCAAAACATCTTCAAGATGGGTGGCCTGCGTAAGCAGATTCCATTCGTTTATATTGTGATGTTAATCGGTGGTAGTGCATTGGCCGCGTTGCCTCTGTTTACTTCTGGTTTCTACAGTAAAGATGCCATCTTGTGGGGCGCGAAAGTGGATGGACAAACTGTGCTGTTATGGGCGGGTATCCTCGGTGCATTAATGACCGCAATTTACACCTTCCGTATGATTTTCATCGTATTCCACGGTGAAGCAAAAATCAAAGCGCATAAAGTTAAAGGCATCACTCACACTATACCACTGGCTATTTTGGCAATTCTCGCAACCTTCGTGGGTGCAATGATCCATCAGCCATTAGAGGGCGTATTCCCTGCAAAACCAATGGAAGCTGAAGACGGTAAACTGTTCATCGAAGCTATCTCGGGTGGTTTTGCTATCGCAGGTCTGTTGATTGCGACGTTCCTCTATCTGTTTAGACGTTCTATCGTTGATGCGATTGCGAAAACAGCAATTGGTCGTTTCTTCTCAACGTGGTGGTACCACGCATGGGGCTTCGACTGGTTGTATGATGTAATTTTTGTAAAACCTTTCAAAGGGATTGCATGGTTACTCGAAAGCGATCCGATTAACTCACTGATGAATATCCCTGCACATCTTTCACGTTGGGCAAACAAAGGGCTAGCAGTGAGTGAAAACGGTCAGATCCGTTGGTATGTTGCCTCTCTGGGGCTGGGTGCAGTGCTGATTCTTGCTCTGCTGCTTTTGGTTTAATTAAGGGACACATTGCGCCATGCAATTATATTGGCTAATACTTATTCCCTTTATCGGTGCCCTGCTAAGCTGGCAGGCTGACCGATTTAGTCACCGTGCACCTCGTTGGGTTGCGCTGGGGACAATGGGGATCACGCTTATCCTTGCGGTACTATTTTGGGCGCAAGGGGATTATTCGCTGGTTAACCCGCAAGGTATTCCAGAGTGGCAAAGTACATACTCAACGGAATGGATCCCTGCGCTAGGTATCAATTTCTCGTTAGCGGTTGATGGATTATCGCTATTGATGGTGGTGTTAACCGCCATCATGGGCGCGTTTTCAATCCTCAGTTCGTGGAGCGAACAGCAAGAGAACCAAGGTGCTTATCACTTTAACCTGTTATGGATTATTGCAGGTGTGATGGGGATCTTTACGGCGGTTGACCTGTTCTTATTCTTCTTCTTCTGGGAGATGATGTTGATCCCGATGTACTTCCTGATTGCGAATTGGGGACACAAAGGGTCAGGTAACCGTCAACATGTTAAGGCAGCGACAAAATTCTTTATCTATACGCAAGTCAGTGGTTTGATCATGCTGGTGGCGATTGTCGGTTTGGTTATCCTTCACTGGATTGCGTTCAATGAACTGACATTCGACTATAACGCGTTGTTAGGTACTGAAAGTGCGTTGTCAGGTACTGCTAGTTTCTTACTGATGCTGGGCTTCTTTATTGCTTTCGCAGTAAAAATGCCATTAGTGCCATTCCACGGTTGGATGGCCGATACCCAAGAACAATCGCCAACGGCGGGTTCTGTCGATATCTCCGGTATCATGCTGAAAACAGCCGCATACGGTTTATTACGTTTTGTACTGCCACTGTTTCCTGAAGCTTCACTGCAATTCACGCCAGTGGCAATGACGCTGGGTGTGATCAGTATCTTCTACGGTGCATGGTTAGCATTCAAACAGACGGATATTAAACGTTTAGCGGCGTACAGTAGCTTGTCCCACATGGGCTTTGTGACTGTTGCTATCTACGCAGCATCAACACTGGCCTATCAAGGTGCAGTGGTGCAAATGATTACTAACGGTCTGTCGGGTGCGGCGCTGATTATTATCAGTGGTCAGTTGTACGAACGTACTCAGACCCGTGATATGCGTATGATGGGTGGATTATGGAAACGCATCAAATGGTTACCGGGTTTATCCCTGTTCTTTGCCGCAGCAACTTTAGGTATGCCAGGCACAGGTAACTTTATCGGCGAGTTCATGATCTTCTTCGGTAGCTTTAGCCAATTCACATTAGTGACCTGTATTATGGTGTTTGGTGTGGTGTTTGCCTCTATCTATGCACTCTGGATGATGCAGCAGACTTACTACGGAACGCCGAAATCAGAAACTGAACTGAAAGGGCTAACGGCTCGTGAGTTTGGTGTTTTACTGGTTCTGGCGGCTTTATTGGTTATCATTGGTTTCTACCCACAACCTATCTTAGATACGTCTGCGGGTTCGATGGAAACACTACATAACCTGTATTCTGCTTCACTTTCAACACAAGGGTAGTAATTCGCCATGACAATAACAACTTTAGAAGTGTTAGCAATGCTGCCGTTAATCCTTTCCGGATTGACCGCAGTGATTGTGATGCTGTCAATTGCGTGGCGGCGAGATCACTTAACCAGTGCCGCAATAACGGTTGTTGGCTTTCTCCTGACATTTGTTTCACTGATTTGGGTTAATGGCTATGCCATTCCTACATCAGTGGGTGAGGAAGCATTACTGCCAAGAGCAGTGACTTCACTGCTGTTAGTTGATGGTTTTGCTCTGTTCTACTCAGGACTGGTTCTGATCGCAGGTATGGGTACCGCTATTTTTGCTTATCATTGGTTAGAAGGCTTTAATGATAACAAAGAAGAGTTTTACCTCTTATTGAGCATTGCGGTAACGGGTGGCGTTCTGCTGGGGATGTCGAACCATATGGCTTCGATGTTTATCGGTATCGAATTGATCTCTATCCCATTGTTTGGTCTGGTTGCTTATACCTTTGAGCGTAGCCGTACTTTAGAAGCGGGTATCAAGTATATGGTGTTATCCGCAGCCGCGTCTTCATTCCTGCTGTTTGGTATCGCTTTATTATACGCAGAATCAGGTAGCTTAAGCTTCAGCGTAGTCGGTCAAAGCTTAGCGAATAGCAGCATTCACGCGCCTCTGATTTTAGTCGGTTTAGGCATGATGATTGTGGGCTTCGGTTTTAAATTATCGTTGTTCCCATTCCAATTATGGACGCCAGACGTTTATCAAGGTGCGCCTGCGCCTGTTGCCGCTTTCTTAGCAACCGGCAGTAAAATCGCTATCTTTGCGGTATTGGTTCGTATCTTCTTAGAAGCACCGATTACACATGTTGATGGTATCGCGCAAACAGATACGTTATTAGCTGTTGTTGGTGTGATTGCAATTGCGTCAATCTTGTTTGGTAACTTACTGGCATTGACTCAGAAGAGCGCTAAGCGTCTGCTTGGTTACTCATCTATCGCCCATATGGGTTACTTACTGGTTACGTTAGTGGCAATGCGTGTGGATGCTCAATTGGCGCAAGTCACCATTGCTATCTACCTAGTGAGCTATTTATTAGCGAGCTTGGGGGCGTTTGGTGTGGTTAGCGTGATTTCGAGCCCATACCGTGGTGATGACCAAGATGACTTTAGTGCATTTCGCGGCTTATTCTGGCACAAGCCAGTCTTGGCAATGGTGATGACAGTGATGATGTTATCTCTAGCGGGTATTCCAATTACGCTTGGATTCATCGGTAAGTTCTATGCCATTCTTTCGGCCGTTTACGCACAATTGTGGTGGTTAACTGGGGCTGTTGTGGTAGGTAGTGCACTTGGATTATTCTACTACTTGCGCTTTATGGCGAGCTTGTATAGCCGTGATGCAGAACATACAGACCGTTATACTGGCCCACAAAAAATGACGTTGGGAACTGTGTTTGCGGCGCTGTGTGCGATAGCGATTATCGTGTTTGGTCTGTGGCCACAACCGATTATTGATATTGCTACATCAACACTGCCACCTCTTAACTAAGTTTAGATAGATAACTCGTTTAGAGTCAACAAATCAGTTGCGATAAAAGCCCCGCTACTTAACAGTAACGGGGCTTTTTTTAATCTGGTAATTGTCGTTGATATTGATACTCAATATCGTTCAAATAGGTCATTAGCATTTGGCTAACGGTTTTAATTTGACTGAAATTCAAACACTCCTCAGAGACTTTTTCACTCATAAACCCACACCAAGATTCCCAATAAGATTTTAACGCACTAGCTTGAGTGATAATGGTCTGTTTGTGGACCTCTATTTGATTGATATCATTGGCATAGCTCATGAGCTGCGAGAGTCGAAATATATTATTATCCATCGTATTTATCTCTTCGCGCGCCTCAATAATTTGGTCACTGATATAGATTCTTACATCAACCAGTTGACTAAATTCGAGCCCATCATCCACCATGGTTAATAAGTTACGGATATAACTAATAGCCGCTTTCAAAATGTCTTTTTTATTGGGTTGAATCTCAATAGAGTCGATAAGTTCTTTCCCCTGAAAATATCGGTCAAAGAAATCTGTAATTTTATGTTTTAATATAATATCTTCCGCAGCGAGGATCACAGAGAGATTGTTATTTAATTCGTTGACCTTGGATTGCTTACTATTTTTAGAGTTCACAAGAAACTCTTTTTGTTTGGTATATTGTGAAAGCTTTAGTTTGTTAGGCTCATTTAAATGAAAAACTAATAATGATTCTAATGTATAGCGTGTTTTTGAAATAAGCTTTTCAAGTTCGAATTTGACATCCATTAAGTCATCTACAAAGCCTGTAATCGCAATTTTTCGGCGCATATCTGATAAATCATCACTGTTTTCAGACGATAGCAATGCATAATCATCATTTCTAATAATATAATTCAATTTAATTTTTAGAATGGGAACGGAATTTCTAATCAGTTCATTGAGCCTTTCAATTTTAATTGCGATCTTTTGAATTCGACCATAGATAATATAATCATAATTAAGAATATTTTTATTGAAAGAACTAATGCTATTTGAAATACACCTTAATTGGTAGATATCAATGGAGGGTAGCATAGGTAAATCGAGGTTATCATGCATATTAACGCCTTTTATTGTGAGTTTTTTTCATTGATTTGTAGCTCATCAAATAGCTTAATCAAATGAACTGAATAATCTTGAATAGAAGTCCAAGATGTGATGATACGTTTGAATTGCGTGATAAACCGGATCAGTTTTTCTGCATTGTTTATCCTTGCAAATATATCAATAGATTGTTTAACCTCTGTGAGGATTACGAGCCACATATAATCTAAGTGGTCAATAGCGAGACGTGCATCTTTAAATAAGCCTTCAATTTTTTGTAAATTAATTTGAATATCAAAGATAGTTTTCTGTAGTAGCTCTTCTTGATGCAATTTGTGATTTATTTCTTCGATTTCTTTAATTAATTTATTCTTCCTATCACGGATGCTTTCTGCTTTTACGCCAAAAATACTGCCTGTAATCACTAAACCAATAATGCCTCCCGCAAGTCCTGTAAAACAAAGCTTAACAAAGTGGCTATACTCCTGCTCTAATTGGTGTAGTTCATTTTTCTTAAAGGCGATAAGTTCTTTATAGAATGACTCGTTATTGCTGGGGGCCTCGTTAGATTCTAATTGTTGATATAGTCCTTTTATTGTGAAGAGTAATGAATCTACATGGGTATAGTCTGAAAGATATCCACCGGTAATATGAGCTCGAAAATCTGAGACTGTGTTTTTAATTTTAATGGTTTTAATCGATTGCTGTTTTATATCTCCTTTTATTAAATGCAAAATACTTAAAAGTTCGGTGGCAATTTGTTGATCGTCGTTTTGGTATGTAATCTGATTTAAATCACTCTCCGATAAATCGTCTAAACTGTCTGAGATTTTTTGAATAATCGGCATATGGTTAATATATTCAAGAATTTGGGCGCCAGTTTGTATGATGTTACGACTGGTTAAAGATAAATCGATAGATTGCTCTTTCACTTTGAGCTCAACATTATCCCAGGTGTTGGCGTGTTTACGAATACTCAGGATTGTCTCAGTTAACTCATTAGCTGGCAGTAATGAATCATTTTCATCATTAATACCGAACCATTTGAAAATATCAATTTCTTTAGTGGGAAGGGTTAAAGCAAACTGGATGTGCCGGTGAATATTAATTAAATCTTCAAGGGTGAATATACCTGCGGATCTTGCGGATAAGGAATCTTGATTGGTTAATAATGCCAATGTTGCATCGCCAATGTTTTCCTTTTCAATAATTCGGTCATAGTTAAGCTGAGTATTCATTCTGGATTTCCAATTAATTAAATGAAGATGGAATGATAAAGTTAGAGAGCTAATTATCTTATTACTTAGATGATTAATTTATCGATTTACGTTTCGTTTTTAATAGTTATAAGATTCTAATGATGATGGATTTCTAGTTACTGTGAAATTTTTATCGTTATAAGTTTTTAATAGTAATAAACAATAGGCTTATCACGTTCAAAGTTATAACGCATAACCTACTAGAAACGCAGAGCTTATGTTGATATTAAAAAATGAAAATCAGCGCTAAAAAATAACTCATTGGTTGTAGTTTTAAATATTTATCTATTACATAAATTACCATTTTCAAACTTAGATATAGAGCTGTCACTGAGTTTCTAAGTGAATATTATGGTTTTTAAATAATAAGAAATTAATCTTAATTAGAATTCAATGTCTAGAATTAATTAGAGAATAAAAATAGTTTATAAGGTGAATTATTAATATTTTATATTTAATTCGCAACTTGATAGTCAATTTATACAAATGATAAGGGTATAAGCTCTTATTTAACAACTTGATATGACATGATTTCGAAAACGTGCACATGTCGTAATCGTATCATTTTTGATTTTTATCTGACGGTTTTTTAAACATCTTGTGCTATTAATAATGAATGTATTAATAAATTACATTGCGATATATAATAATTATAAGTAAATCGATGTCGTTGTGATGGTGCAGTGGGAATCTAAAGTGACAAAAACAAAAATTGATAAATTATTAGCTGAAATTCTGACCCATTTGTCTACATTAGTACTCAATTCTAACGAATATACCCGCTTAGCGTGGAAGATGGACACAAAAGAGGCGTTTCCGGGATTAGCGTGGTTATCGTCCCAAGATAGCTACCCTCAGTTCTATTGGTATCATCGTACTGGTTCAGAGGAATGCAGCGCTTTAGGCACAGTAAAATCATTTAATGCAATTACGGATGCTGAGCAATTTATCTCGGAGCATACTGAAATTCCCGATATGCGATTATGGGGGCTAAATGGTTGGAATGGTGTGGGGGAAGGTATCAATGAAACCGTTAAGCGAGAATCCGCATTCTATTTTCTACCTCGATTAGAAATCTTCCGCTTGCGCTCAACGGTGACGGTTGCGCTAAACATTGATGGTGCACAGGATCTCCAAGCTGCGATTGTATTTATACAGCAGCTAAATTCGGCATCGAACGACGTATTCCCACTATCTACTCAAATCATTGGACAGCAGCATATACCCGATCATGATGAATGGTGTGCATTACTCACTGGGGCAATTCACGATATGCGAGCAGGCAAAATGGAAAAGGTGGTGATGGCTCGGGAAACCAAATTGTCTCTATCTCAGCCTATCACTGTGGCAGAGTTTCTATCCGCTAGCCAAAAAGTGAATCACCATTGCTACCATTTTATGATGGCGTTTAGTGCGCATTCCGGATTTATGTCATCGACGCCAGAGCGTCTTTACTTGCGCCAAGGTACTCAACTTAACTCTGAAGCATTAGCTGGCACAGTTGCGAACCATGTCGATGATTCGATTGCGGCTGAAAATGCTAAATGGTTAATGGAAGACAGTAAAAACCAGCATGAAAATTTAGTGGTGGTTGATGATATTTGTCAGCAATTACAAGGTGCAGTAACAGGTATTGATGTTTCACCCGCGAAGGTGATCCGTCTGAGAAAAATCCAACATTTATATCGCTCTATTGCAGCAACGCTGCTAGCGCCTTCAGACAGTGACTGTTTGCAGCGTTTACAACCGACAGCAGCGGTATGTGGTTTACCCCGTCGCGTTGCCCGTGAATTCCTTGCCGAACACGAGCCATTTTCTCGTGGGTGGTATGCTGGAACAGGTGGCTTTATCAGTTTAAATCGCAGTGAATTTGCGGTTTCGCTGCGTTGTGCTCAAATTGATGGCGCCCAAATTTCCCTCTATTCAGGCGCAGGGATTGTGAGCGGTTCAGATCCCGAGCAAGAGTGGGAAGAAATTGAAAACAAAGCGGCTGGGCTAAAATCCTTACTGAAAACGCAATGAAAAACCAAGCACAATGAAAAATAGGCTAAAAACCCTATAGCTAAAATGGTTATTTCTTTTTTATTTTCAATTAGTTCATGAAAAATTGTTTTGAGATCAAGAAATTTTTCTCAATCCTATTACACTCAGCATCATGAATAATTTACCGAGCACATTATGTCGAATTCAGCATTTAATCTCCGTTGGGCAGAGGTAATTATTGAGGCGCTAGCCCGCCACGGAATGAAAAATATCTGTATTGCTCCCGGCTCTCGCTCTACGCCGTTAACGTTAGCTGCTGCAAATAATGCAAAACTGCATTGCCATACGCACTTTGATGAGCGCGGATTAGGTCATCTTGCTCTTGGGCTTGCGAAAGCGAGTGGCGAACCTGTTGGTGTGATTGTCACCTCTGGTACAGCGGTTGCTAACCTTTATCCCTCATTGATAGAAGCGGGATTAACCGGGGAAAGAGTGATTTTCCTTACGGCAGATAGACCACCAGAATTAATTGACTGTGGTGCTAATCAGGCTATTCGCCAAACCCACATTTTTGCTAGCCATCCATTCGAAAGTTTAATGCTGCCAAGACCCACTCGCGATATTTCAGCGAAATGGTTGGTTTCTGCGCTAGATAACGGGATGAATCAGCTGCGCCATGGGGCATTTCATGTGAACTGTCCTTTTGCTGAACCATTATATGGTGAAACGGAAGGGGAAACTGAGTGGCAAGCGAGTTTAGGTGATTGGTGGCAATCGTCTCACCCGTGGCTAAGTGAACCTTCGACTCACACAGTCGCATTGGTGGTGGATTGGTATTTTTGGCGCCAGAAAAAAGGGGTCGTTATCGCTGGACGTATGAGTAGCAGCGATGGCGAGCTTGTTGCAAAATGGGCTGCAGAACTTGGTTGGCCAGTTATCGGTGATGTGCTCTCTCAGACTGGACAACCTTATCCATGTGCTGATTTATGGTTACAGCACCCAAACGCCAAAGCTTGGTTAGATGAAGCAGAGTTAGTGGTTCAATTTGGCTCCAGCTTAACGGGAAAACGCGCATTACAGTGGCAAAGCCAGTGTCATCCTCAAGAGTACTGGATAATTGATACCATCCCTGGGCGTTTAGATCCTGCCAACCATCAGGGGCGTAAGCTCACTTGCAGCGTAAAAGGGTGGATAGAGCAACATCCTGCTCAACCGCGCGGTGCATGGTGCGAAGGCTTAACGAACTTAACAAATCGTACTTTGCGACATGTTCAAACTCAGCTGCAAAACCAGTTTTCTGAAGCTGCGGTAGCGCATCAACTCCCTGAGCTTCTCCCGCCTCGCGGGCAACTTTTCGTGGGGAATAGCTTAATTGTGCGTTTAATTGATGCACTGGCTCAATTGCCAGCGGGTTACCCGGTATTTAGTAACCGTGGTGCCAGTGGCATTGATGGTTTGATCTCGACGATGGCTGGCGTACAGCGAGCAACCGCGAAGCCAACACTCGGTATCGTCGGAGATATCTCCGCCCTGTATGACTTAAACAGTTTGGCATTATTGCGTGAACCTTCAGCTCCTAGCGTATTGATTATAGTAAACAATAATGGCGGACAAATTTTTTCGATGCTGCCAACCTCCCCAGAAGCTCGCCAAAACTATTATTGCATGCCACAAAATGTAAGCTTTGAAGGTGCGGCGATGATGTTTGGTCTGCAATACCGCGCGCCAACAGATTGGTCGAGCTTAAAAGAGACAGTGCAAGAATTCTGGCTCAAGCAACACGGTACACTGCTGATTGAGTTAGTGGTTGATGGGGATGAAGGCGCCCGAACACTCAAACAGCTACTGCAAGACGTGGAAAGTTTACCGTGCTAGCTGCGCACTATTATCCGAGTCAGGATCAACCTGCCAACGGTGACAAAACACCGTGGTTAGTTTTCCTTCATGGTTTATTAGGTAGTCACGATGATTGGTCATCGATTGTTGAGGCTTGCCCCAATTATCCGCGTTTAGTGGTCGATTTGCCCGGGCATGGTGATTCACATAGCATCGATTGCCAAGGCTTTATGGATTTTGACAAGCAACTGACTCAGTTGTTAGCGCATTACTCGGCTTCACAATATGTGTTGATTGGCTATTCGCTCGGTGCACGCTTAGCGATGCACTTTGCCTGCTTTAGCGCTCATAAAGGGCTACAAGGCTTGGTGATAGAAGGGGGCAATGTCGGTTTACCGAATGAACAGGAACGTATTGCGCGTGCGGATAACGACCATCGCTGGGCCGAGCGTTTTCGTCATCAGCCTATCGAACAGGTTTTGAATGACTGGTACCAACAAGCGGTTTTTGCCGACCTTACTCTTGCCCAACGTGAAAAGCTGGTGGGATTACGGAGTCAAAATAACCCGTTAGCAGTCGCTGATATGTTGGAAAACACGTCGTTATCCAAACAGCCTTTTTTAGTCGAGTCACTAAAGCAATTATCGGTCCCTTACTGCTATTTTTGCGGTGAGAAAGACCAAAAATTTCGAGGCGTTTCGCAACAATATGCATTGCCGTTTACGCTAATTGAGAATGCAGGGCATAATGCGCATCGGGAAAATCCCCAACATTACGCAGCTGCACTTCACTATTTTTTATCACACTGTGGTTAAAGGAACTTGATAATGATTTATCCAAGCGAAGAAAAACTGTACGCACCGATTGAGTGGCAAGATTGCTCAGAAGGTTTTGATGATATTCGATATCACAAATCCCCAGAAGGGATTGCTAAAATTACCATTAACCGCCCTGAAGTGCGCAATGCATTCCGTCCTCAAACCGTGAAAGAGATGATCCAAGCATTGTCAGATGCGCGTTATGACGACCATATCGGGACTATCATCCTAACGGGTGAAGGCGAAAAAGCCTTCTGTGCAGGTGGTGACCAGAAAATCCGTGGTGACTACGGCGGGTATCGCGATGAAAGCGGTACGCACCATCTGAACGTATTAGATTTCCAACGTCAAATTCGTACCTGTCCAAAACCTGTCGTGGCAATGGTTGCTGGTTTCTCTATCGGTGGCGGTCACGTTTTACATATGATGTGTGATTTAACTATCGCAGCCGATAACGCGATTTTCGGTCAAACCGGCCCTAAAGTTGGCTCGTTTGATGGCGGTTGGGGCGCATCTTATATGGCACGTATCGTCGGTCAAAAGAAAGCCCGTGAAATTTGGTTCCTGTGCCGTCAATACAATGCCCAAGAAGCGTTAGATATGGGTCTGGTAAACACTGTTGTACCTTATGCTGACTTAGAAAAAGAAACTGTGCGCTGGTGCCGTGAAATGCTGGAAAATAGCCCAATGGCATTACGTTGCTTGAAAGCAGCACTGAACGCTGATTGTGATGGTCAAGCGGGTCTGCAAGAGCTAGCGGGTAACGCAACGATGCTGTTCTATATGACGGATGAAGGTCAAGAAGGGCGTAACGCATTCAACGAAAAACGTGCGCCAGATTTCTCTAAATATAAGCGTAACCCATAATGAGAAAAGCCAAACTTTACTCGTTCAGCCTGCCGATGGAGGCAGGCGTTATCCTTCGCTATCAACGACTAAAAACCCGTGATGGGCTTTTGGTGTGTTTACAAGATGGGGATAGCGAAGGCTGGGGGGAAATTTCACCTCTGCCAGAATTTAGCCGTGAAACCTTGGAAGAAGCAACCGCAGACACCATCGCATGGCTAAATGAATGGGTGAATGAAGGCACAATGACGCCAAGCCATTTACCTTCAGTTGCCTTTGGCTGTAGCTGTGCATTAGCAGAGCTGACCGGTGAGCTTCCAAAACAAGCGGATTATCGTAAAGCGCCATTATGTAGCGGTGACCCCGATGACCTGATCCTAAGCCTCGATGCCATGGATGGGGAAAAAGTCGCCAAAGTGAAAGTGGGGCTCTACGAAGCTGTACGTGATGGCATGGTGGCAAACTTATTATTGGAAGCGGTGCCTGAGCTAAAGCTGCGTTTAGATGCTAACCGTAGCTGGACTCGAGCAAAAGCAGATGGTTTTGCTAAATATGTGAATCCAGATTACCGTGCACGAATTGCGTTTCTTGAAGAACCATGTAAAACCCGTGAGGAATCTTTGCAATTTTCCGCGGAGACTGGCATCGCTATCGCATGGGATGAAAGTGTGCGTGAAGAAGGCTTCAAAGTCGAAGCACAGCCGGGTGTGGCGGCGATTATCATTAAGCCGACCTTAACGGGCAGCTTGAGTTATTGCCGTAGTTTGGTGGAACAAGCTCATCAGTTAGGGATGCAAGCCGTGATCAGTTCCTCCATCGAAAGTAGCTTTGGTTTAACCCAATTGGCGCGGGTCGCAAATTGGTTAACACCGAACACCATTCCAGGCTTAGATACGGTTTCACTGATCCAATCTCAGTTAGTGAGGCCTTGGCCACAATGCCAAATTCCTGTTCAACAGTTAGATGAACTGACGGTTGTATGGCAGAGTTAACATTGTCGTCTAGCCGCTTTACCGACTGGCCTTGGCAGCATTGGGCCAGTCTTCAACCGAATAACATTGCACTTTTTACGGATACTGACGCGGTGACGTGGGCGGCGTTAAATCAGCAAATTGCCGATTTAGTCACTTACTTCACGATGCAAGGTGTGAAAGAAGGGCAATGTATCGCTTTGCGCGGTAAAAATTCCGTCGAATTACTACTCAGTCAATTGGCATTGCTAGCTTGTGGGGCGAAAGTCTTGCCTCTTAATCCTCGCCTTCCTGAGCGGTTATTAAATGAATTATTACCGCATCTTGATATTGGTGCAGTGATTGATTTTACCGATGAGCAGAACGCGTTAGCGGATTATCGCCATTTGGACCACCAGCTTTATCATCATTTTATTGAATATGATAATTTCCCTTCTGTAAGCTTTCAGAAAATCGCAGGGCAACCTGCAACGCTAATTTTAACCTCAGGTTCAACCGGGTTACCTAAAGCCGCAGTACACAGTGTTTCGGCTCACTTGAACAGTGCGGCTGGCGTACTGAATGCCATGAATTATCAGCAAGAGGATTGCTGGTTACTCTCGTTGCCATTATTTCACGTTTCAGGGCAAGGGATTGTATGGCGTTGGTTACTGAGCGGTGCAAAACTCGCTATTCGTTCTACACCATTGCCAGAAGCATTACAGGGTGTCACCCATGCATCATTAGTACCGACTCAGCTGTGGCGGTTATTGAATGACGAGATGCCATTGAATATTTCGTTGAAAGAAGTGTTGTTGGGTGGTGCCATGATCCCAACCAGTTTAACGGCGCTAGCCGAGCAGCGCGGTATTATCTGCTGGAGCGGTTATGGGATGACAGAAATGGCGTCAACCGTGTGTGCTAAACGTACAGATGGTAAGAAAGGTGTGGGGCTTCCGTTAACGGGTAAACAAGTACGGCTGGTGGATGATGAAATTCAAATTCAGTCGGATAGCCAATCCTTAGGGTATTGGTTTGATGGTCAATTACATCCTTTAAATTTAGTGGATGGCTGGTTTAAAACCAATGACAAAGGCGCCTTTATTGAGGGTGAATATCAGGTTTTAGGCCGTTTGGATAATCTGTTTATCAGTGGTGGGGAGTGTGTGCAGCCGGAAGATATTGAAGCGGTGATCAATGCGCATCCTGATGTGCACCAAAGCTTTATTATTCCTGTTGATGATGTGCAATTTGGGCAGCGTCCAGTGGCAGTGATCGAAGCTAATGAATCAATCGACTTGAACATGCTGGCGGATTGGCTAAAAGATAAATTAGCCCCGTATCAATTCCCAATCGCATTTTATCGTTTAGATCTTGAATTGAAAGCTGGGGGGATTAAAGTGTCTCGCCAGCGGGTGAAGCAGTGGGTGTTAACACAGAGATAGTGATGAATTAATCGTGGAATGAATTAATTAAGGAATAGATAAAAGCGCTAGAAAGCTCTAGCGCTTGGTTATAACAGGAGACTTTTGCTTATTTCAGCGCATTCAGCGCTTTTTCAACACCAGCACCGTATTCTGGGTGTACTTTCTTAAACAACTCGATTTGACGTTTTTGTGTCTCTTCTGACGCTTCAATCAGTTCGCCTGCTAAACGTTGGAACATACGTTGATGTTCGGCATCGTCCAGTAATTCATACAGTGCACGAGGCTGGCTGAAGTAATCTTCATCTTCACGGTGATTCCAGTGATCAGCCGCACCTTCGATTGATAATGGCGGTTCGCTGTAGTCCGGTTGTTCTTGGAACATACCTGCGCTGTTTGGCTCATAGGTTACGGTATTGCTGCTATTGCCATCAACGCGCATTGCACCATCACGATGATAATTGTGGAATGGGCAGCGTGGCGCATTCACCGGAATTTGATAGTGGTTAATACCTAAACGGTAACGCTGAGTATCCCCGTAAGAGAATAAGCGACCTTGCAGCATTTTGTCTGGAGAGAATCCAATGCCCGGAACGATATTCGCTGGGCTAAATGCAGCTTGTTCCACATCCGAGAAATAGTTATCTGGGTTGCGGTTCAGTTCAAAATATCCCACATCAATCAATGGATAGTCTTTGTGTGGCCACACTTTGGTTAGATCAAATGGGTTATAAGGGACGGTTGACGCCTCTTTTTCTGGCATGATCTGAATCTGTAAGTTCCAGCGAGGATATTCTTTACGTTGGATAGCATCGAACAGGTCACGTTGAGAGCTTTCACGATCTTTACCAATCAGCGCTTCTGCTTCGTCATCCATAAGGTTTTCGATACCTTGCTGGCTACGGAAGTGGAATTTCACCCAAAAACGTTCGTTATTCGCATTGATAAAGCTATAGGTATGGCTACCAAAGCCATGCATAAAGCGATAGCTTTTTGGTAATCCACGGTCGCTCACATCAATGGTTAATTGATGCAGTGCCTCAGGTAAATGAGAGAAAAAATCCCATTTATAGGCTGCACTACGCATATTGGTGTAAGGGCAGCGTTTAACGACGTGGTTTAAGTCTGGAAATTTCAGCGGGTCACGTAGATAGAATACAGGGGTGTTGTTGCCCACCATATCCCAGTTACCTTCTTCGGTATAAAATTTCATGGCAAAACCACGAATATCGCGCTCGGCATCAGCGGCACCACGTTCACCTGCTACGGTGGAGAAGCGGACAAATAAATCAGTTTTCTTGCCAATTTCACTGAATAATTTAGCACGGGTATAGCGGGTAATGTCATGGGTGACAGTGAAAGTACCGAATGCTCCTGAACCTTTAGCGTGCATACGGCGCTCTGGGATCACTTCACGATCGAAGTGGGCGAGCTTTTCCAAAAACCAAACATCTTGCAACAGCATCGGGCCACGTTTGCCCGCAGTCATCACGTTATTGTTATCCACTACAGGTGCGCCTGAAGCGGTAGTTAGACCTCTTTTTTTCATCACAATACTCCCAAGCTATTAGATTTATAGACTACACAAAAGTAACTAACTGGATGAATATTTGTAGAATATCACTTCATCTCTATAATAAACTTGATGAACAGTATAATAAGCAAAGAATTAATTATCTAATCGCTCTGACCAATCACTGTAATCATAGTAAGAAGTTTAGTCAGGAAATGAAGAATTGAATTGAAGTAAACCACTGATGAATTTCACTTATTGTGCGTTAAACGGTGTTCTAACGTAAATTTAAGCAAAAAAGACTGAGTACGTGCACTAAATCACGTAACATCGTCAAGATACTTTAATTTTTAATAATAAAGGAAATGATAATGCGCAAAGTTCTTTTAGCTGTTGCAGCGACCTCTGCATTTTATATGGGTGCTGCTCAAGCAATTTCTGCTGATTTCAGTGCGGGTGAACATTTTACAGAATTAAGTGCTGGTTTAGGAACTCAAGGTTCTGGTTTAGCATTTAATGGCTCATGGGCGCGCAGTGACCACAATGGTCAGTTAGGTAGCCTAGGTGCAACGTTCGGCCTGCCATTAGGACCATTTAATGCCTATGTTGGCGGTAAAGCGCTGTATTTATCTCCAGAAGATGGCTCTGATGGTGCAGCGGCAGCATTAGGCGGCGGATTAAGCTGGCAAGCACTGCCATCATTAAGTTTCTACGGTGAAGCGTATGGCGCACCAGAATCACTGACTTCAGGCAGCAAATCCTACATGGAAGCGAAAGCAGGTGCGCGTTACACCGTGTTTAAACCGCTGTCAGTTGATGCGGGTTATCGTCTGATTGAGATGAAAGGCGCGCATGATGATCGTAATGAGAAGTTAGCAGATGGGTGGTATGTAGGTGCCGGCCTGTCCTTTTAATTTTTCTTCATACTTCACGTTGTAGCGTTGTTGGCTGCTCTTGCTAACCCTAGTCACATACTTGTGTATGCTCCTAGGGATTAGCGCGTTTGCCGCCTAGCTACAACATGAACTATTTTGAAAAATAGATTTAGACATTTTTAAAAGCTTAAAAAGCAAAACACCCCATATTGGGGTGTTTTTTTATGAGTGGAATTTTGTGGGGATTAACCAACATTCGGTAGGAAACCGGCTACAATGGCGAACTGAATGGCGATGACCGCAATACCGCATAGTAGAACTAAACCTAAAATTGGTGTGCCACCTTTGACGCGGTAAATGCCATTTGCTTCTAACTTACGTACGCGCATCGTTAACAGTGCTGGGATGATTAATGCTAGGACTGATAATGCGACAGCGGCGTAAGTTAATGCCTGTACAAAGCTACTAAAGAATAGGGCGGCAAGTAACGGTGGTACGAAGGTCAGCAGCGTGGTTTGCGCACGACCAATAAAATCATTGCTGCGCTTAAATAAGTCTGCAAGGTAATCAAACAAACCTAAAGCCACACCTAAGAACGAAGTCGCTAACGCTAAATCCATAAATAGGGCAACCGCCATATTCACGCGTGGAGTGGCAACGACATCACGGATAGCGGTTAATAGTCCATTTAAGCCTGAAGACTGGGCAAGGATCCCCATAAATGTATTTGATGGGATAGCGCCGAGAGTCGCAATCTGCCATAAAATGTAGGCAACCAGAGGAATTGCACTCCCTGTAATGAAAATGATACGCAGTTTGCGTACATCACCATTCATGTAATTGACTAAACTTGGTACGCTTCCATGGAACCCAAAAGAGGTAAAAATCACGGGAACCGCGGCGAGTATAAGGCCTTTTTCGAGTGGCATGGTGCTTAGGTTAACCGCCTCTGCATGAGGCATCATAACGGCAAGCATGATCACTAAGAAAATCGTCTTAGCGGTAAAAAGGATACGGTTAATAAAATCAACAGAGTGTGTTCCCACACAGACCACAGCACCACCAACAATAGTGAACATAATAATGGCTGTTTGAGTCGAAACGGTGATCCCCCACCAAGAGGATAGGCTATCAGAGATAAGCACCCCAGCTCCGCCAATATAGGCAGTTGTCAGAGCATACATCAGTAATAACATACTCAAACCCGTGACAATTTGACCAACGGGGCCGAGGTACTTTTTCGCAACACTACCGAGACCCATATTGGCAGGATTATGCTGATAAACTTCGACCAGTAGTAATGAGGTATAACTCATTAGCATCCATAAACCTATTAACAAACATACTATTCCAGTGAAGCCAACACCCGCTGCCGCTAGCGGCATTGCTAGCATTCCTGCACCAATTGTTGTTCCTGCCACGATCAAAATACTGCCAAGGGTACGATTCTTCACAAATTCCTCTGATTGAATTGGGGTTATTAATAATTTAAGCAGATTATGCGATTGCGATTACTCTGTCAAATCTGAATTACAGTGAGTGTAAATATATATTAACAGTCTAAATAAGATAAAAGATTCTTTAATGTTTGCCCTAAAGGAAGTGTTGATAACGATGTGTGAAATGATGTTAAAGAATGACGGAAAGGGTAACCGTGGTGGGGTTTAAATGTTAAAAAATGGGGTTTATTAGATTGATTTTACTCATTATATTACTTAACTGAGCATTATGGCAGCAACTAAAGGGGAATTTTGTGATGAGGGCAAAATATTAGGAATGAAAATAAAACAATATTGTTTTTTAAATTAATATAAATCAAATTAATACGTTAAGACCATCTGGATAATAAGGGAAACCTATAAATAAAGGATGGACCTATGGACTTTATGATTCAACTTGCCATTATTCTTGTCTGCTTGTTCTACGGAGCAAGAAAAGGGGGGATGGCGCTCGGGCTGCTAGGTGGTGTTGGCCTAGTTATACTTGTCTTTGGCTTTGGTTTACCTCCAGGAAAACCGCCTGTAGACGTTATGCTTGTTATCATTGCTGTTGTTGCAGCATCAGCAACCTTACAAGCATCAGGCGGTTTGGACGTTATGCTACAAATCGCAGAACGTTTACTGCGTAAAAATCCAAAATACATTTCTATTGTTGCACCTTTCGTTACCTGTATTTTAACCATTTTGTGTGGTACTGGGCATGTGGTGTATACCATTTTGCCAATCATTTACGATGCAGCGATCAAGAATAATATTCGTCCTGAAAGACCCATGGCGGCGAGTAGTATCGGGGCGCAAATGGGGATTATTGCTAGCCCTGTTTCCGTGGCAGTTGTCTCTTTAGTCGCCATGTTAAATGGCGTATCCATCAACGGTAAGTCACTGGAATTTTTAGATTTACTGGCAATCACCATCCCATCAACCTTAATCGGTATCTTAGCGATAGGTATCTTTAGCTGGTTCCGCGGTAAAGATCTGGATAAAGACCCGGTATTCCAAGAATTTATCTCTGTGCCTGAAAACCATGACTATGTTTATGGTGATAGCGTTACGCTGTTAGATAAAAAATTGCCAAAAATTAACTGGGTAGCAATGTGGATTTTCTTAGCATCTATCGTTGTGGTGGCATTACTGGGCGCATTTTCTGAGCTCAGACCATTAATTAACGGTAAGCCGTTATCGATGGTATTAGTGATCCAGATGTTCATGTTATTAGCGGGTGCGCTGATCATTATCATTTGTAAAACCAATCCAGGACAGATTTCTAAAAACGAAGTATTCCGTTCAGGGATGATTGCTATCGTGGCGGTATATGGTATCGCGTGGATGGCTGAAACCATGTTCGGCGCCCATATGGATGAAATCAAAGGCACTTTAGGTTCATTAGTCAAAGATTTCCCTTGGGCGTATGCAGTGATTTTGCTGTTGGTATCGAAGTTTGTTAACTCGCAAGCTGCGGCATTAGCAGCGGTGGTGCCAATTGCTCTGGGTATCGGTGTTGATCCTGCGTACATTATCGCATCTGCACCAGCGTGTTATGGTTATTATATCCTGCCAACGTATCCAAGCGACCTTGCGGCAATTCAATTTGACCGTTCTGGTACCACGCGCATTGGTAAGTTTGTTATCAACCATAGCTTTATTCTGCCGGGCTTAATCGGGGTGGGTGTATCCTGTGTGTTTGGTTGGATTTTTGCTGCAATGTACGGTTATTTATAAAGATACCCGTCATACTTTAAATTGCAGGGGGCTAGCTGCCTACCTGCAACCTGCATTATTTTAGGTATTATTTTATAAGTAAAAAGTTTATAAGCAAAAAGCGATTGCTCGAGTCATCAAAGCAATCGCTTTTTATTGTTAGATAGACCCCGTATTACTTGGGCCGCTACTCGATTTCAATATCGGAAAGCGGATGGCAGCAACAGGGTAATATTTCACCCTCTTGAACAAAGGCCAAAGGCTTCTGTTTGTATCCAACCTTTCCCTTTAATAATGTTACGCGGCATGAGCCACAGTAGCCTTCTCGGCATTGGTATTCGACAGGCACTCGGCTATCTTCAAGGGCGTCCAATAAACTGGTGTGAACATCCGTGTGGTAGGGGACTTGCACACCCTGCGTAAGACGCAGGGTGATTTTATGACTTGCCATAATTACAGTTCGAAATCACTCAAATCATCGGTGTTAACTTCAGCGTCAATCTGACCGACTAAATAAGAGCTGACTTCCACTTCTTGTGGCGCCACTTGAACGTTGTCAGACACTAACCATGCGTTGATCCATGGAATAGGGTTAGAACGCGCTTCAAATGGTAATTTCAGACCAACTGCTTGCATACGAATGTTGGTGATATATTCGACATACTGGCACAGAATATCTTTGTTCAGACCAATCATAGAGCCTTCGCTGAACAGATATTCAGCCCACTCTTTTTCTTGTTCTGCCGCATCGACAAACAGGCGATAGCATTCATCTTCACATTCAGCGGCAATCTCTGCCATCTCAGGGTCGTCTTGACCAGAGCGTAACAGATTCAGCATATGCTGAGTCCCTGTTAAGTGTAGCGCTTCATCGCGAGCAATTAGCTTGATGATTTTTGCATTACCTTCCATCAATTCGCGCTCTGCAAAGGCGAAAGAACACGCGAAGCTGACATAGAAACGAATTGCTTCAAGGGCGTTAACGCTCATTAAGCATAAATAAAGTTGCTTTTTCAGTGCACGCAGTGAAACGGTGACTTGTTTACCACCCAGCGTATGCGTCCCTTCACCAAACATATGATAATAGTTGGTCATTTCGATCAGCGTGTCGTAGTACTCAGAAATATCTTTTGCACGCTTCAGAATTTCTTCATTCTCAACGATATCGTCAAAGATAATCGCCGGGTCATTCACGATATTACGAATAATATGCGTGTATGAACGTGAGTGAATAGTTTCCGAGAATGACCAAGTTTCAACCCAAGTCTCTAATTCTGGGATTGAAATCAGTGGTAAAAATGCCACGTTAGGGCTGCGACCCTGAATAGAGTCGAGCAGCGTTTGGTATTTCAGGTTACTGATAAAAATGTGTTTCTCATGATCAGGCAGCGCATTGTAATCAATACGGTCGCGCGCCACGTCAACTTCTTCTGGGCGCCAGAAGAATGAGAGTTGCTTTTCAATCAGTTTTTCAAAAATAGGGTATTTTTGCTGATCAAAACGGGCAACGTTCACAGGCTGGCCGAAAAACATCGGCTCCAGCAGCTGGTTATTCTTTTTTTGAGAAAAAATCGTGTATGAATGTGACATAACCATCCCTATTAAATTTTACAAGCTCCGCCTTCACAATCAGAATCTGCGGTTTCAACAACCTCTTCCAGATCCCCCTGAACATCTTCAGCACCATCACGGGTGTTGTGGTAGTAAAGTGTTTTCACACCAAACTTATAGGCTAACAATAAATCTTTTAACAGTTGATTCATTGGCACTTTGCCATTCGGGAAACGGGTTGGGTCATAGTTTGTGTTCGAAGAAATCGACTGGTCGATAAACTTCTGCATGATCCCAACTAACTGCAAATAGCCGCTATTGGAAGGCATTTGCCATAATAGCTCGTAAGCACCTTTCAGATTTTCGTAATCTGGCACCACTTGGCGCAGGATACCGTCTTTTGATGCTTTAATGCTGATATAACCGCGCGGTGGTTCGATACCATTAGTCGCGTTCGAAATCTGAGACGAGGTCTCTGATGGCATTAATGCAGACAGTGTTGAGTTGCGCAGGCCGTATTGTTTAATATCGTTACGCAGCGCTTCCCAATCATAATGCAGTGGTTCGTCAGTTAATTTATCGAGCTCACGTTTGTAAGTGTCGATAGGTAACACACCTTGTGCATAGGTGGTTTCATTGAACCACGGGCAAGCGCCTTGCTCTTTTGCCAATTCATTTGAGGCTTTCAATAAGTAATATTGGATCGCTTCGAACGTTTTGTGCGTCAGGTTGTTGGCGCTACCATCGGAGTAACGAACGCCATGCTTCGCTAAGTAGTAAGCGTAGTTAATCACACCAATACCCAGAGTACGACGACCCATGGAGCCTTTCTTCGCAGCAGGGATTGGGTAATCTTGGTAGTCTAACAGTGCGTCTAATGCACGAACCGCTAAGATAGCTAACTCTTCTAACTCGTCGAGGCTTTCAATTGCGCCTAAGTTAAATGCAGACAGCGTACACAGGGCAATTTCACCATTTTCGTCATTAACGTTATTTAATGGTTTAGTTGGCAGTGCAATTTCCAGACACAGGTTAGATTGACGAACAGGGGCAACCTGCGGATCAAACGGGCTGTGGGTGTTGCAGTGGTCAACGTTTTGAATATAGATACGGCCTGTGGATGCACGTTCTTGCATCATCAATGAGAATAATTCTACCGCTTTCACACTGGATTTACGGATTTTCTCATCTTGCTCATATTGCACATATAAGCGTTCGAATTCGTCTTGATCGGCGAAGAACGCGTCATATAAGCCCGGAACATCCGATGGGCTGAACAGGGTGATATCTTGGTTTTTGATCAGGCGCTCATACATTAATTTGTTGAGCTGCACACCGTAGTCCATATGGCGAACACGGTTACCTTCAACACCACGGTTGTTTTTCAGGACTAATAAACTTTCTACTTCTAAGTGCCAGATAGGGTAGAACAGGGTTGCTGCACCACCGCGTACGCCACCTTGAGAGCAAGATTTTACCGCAGTTTGGAAATGCTTATAGAATGGGATACAGCCAGTGTGGAAGGCTTCACCACCACGGATTGGGCTACCCAGTGCACGGATGCGACCCGCGTTGATACCGATACCGGCACGCTGAGACACATATTTCACGATAGCACTTGAGGTTGCGTTGATAGAATCAAGGCTGTCACCACACTCAATCAGAACACAAGAGCTGAATTGACGTGTCGGTGTACGTACCCCCGCCATAATTGGCGTAGGTAAAGAAATTTTAAATGTTGATACCGCATCATAGAAACGACGGATGTAATCTAAACGGGTTGCTTGTGGGTAATGAGAAAACAAGCATGCCGCAACCAGAATATATAAAAACTGGGCGCTTTCGTAGATTTCACCGGTGACACGGTTTTGAACTAAATATTTCCCTTCTAGCTGTTTAACAGCGGCGTAGGAAAAGTTCATATCACGCCAGTGGTCAATAAAACCATCCATTTGCTCGAAATCTGCTTCAGAGTAGTCTTCCAGCAAATGCTTATCATATTTACCCATCTCAACCAGATGTTTTACGTGGGCATATAATTTTGGTGGCTCAAACTGGCCATAGGCTTTTTTGCGCAGGTTAAAAATCGCTAAGCGTGCAGCAAGGTATTGGTAATCTGGTGTTTCACCGGTGATTAAGTCAGCAGCGGCTTTAATCATCGTTTCGTGAATATCAGAAGTTCTGATCCCATCATAAAACTGAATCTGAGAACGTAACTCCACCTGTGAAACTGATACGTTACTAAGACCTTCCGCCGCCCATGTAATAACTTTATGGATTTTGTCGAGGTCAATGCGTTCTTTATGTCCATCACGTTTTGTGACTAACAGACTCTGGTTCATGAGCAAGTACACCTTGGTTGAGTTACAAATAGAGGGTCCCAAACGTAAAAAAGCTCATGATGGATGGTCATGAGACTTGTATATTAAATTTGTGATGACCACTATATGTAGTAGTTTGTTAAGAATCTAATAACAAGATAATGTTAATGTGTGATTTTATCAAGTGTACAAATTTGATGGTTCTTGTGGATAACAACTGGATAAGAAAAATTGATCATGTCGGTAAGCAGCATGAGAAGTGGAGTTGCTAAAAATTGACTTACCGACATTTGACTAAAAATTATTTTGTAAAGTTGAGACCGTTTGCTGTTTTCTTAAACGTACCGCTTGCTATTTATTCGCTGATCGTATGCAGCATATAGTTCACATCAACGTTAGGCCCTAACCAAAATTTATCGGTGATTGGATTATAATGCAGCCCCATCATATGTTGTTCTTTTAATTGCGTTTTATCGACCCAGCTAATTAATTCGGATGGACGGATAAACTTATTGGCATCGTGGGTGCCTTTCGGAACCATTTTCATCACATATTCCGCTGCCACGACAGCCATTAGCCATGCTTTTCTGTTGCGGTTAATGGTGGAAAAAATAACATGTCCGCCAGGCTTAACTAACTTCGCGCAGGCTCTTACCACAGATTCTGGATCTGGGACGTGTTCAAGCATTTCCATGCAGGTCACGATATCGTAGCTCTGAGGGTGTTTATCCGCATGTTGTTCGACGGTTTCTTGGACGTATTCTACAGGAATACCGGATTCCAGAGAGTGTAGACGAGCGACCATTAACGGGTCTGCGCCCATATCTAAACCCGTGACATCCGCACCTTCGCGCGCCATGCTTTCAGATAAAATACCGCCACCGCAGCCAACATCGAGGATTTTTTTACCAAAAATGCCGTCTACACGTTGCATGATGTAGCCTAAACGCAGCGGATTAATACGGTGCAATGGGGCAAACTCGCCTTCAAGATCCCACCAACGTGACGCTATCGATTCAAACTTTTCAATTTCTTGTTTGTCGACGTTTAGGTACGCTTGGTCTTGGGTATCATTCATCTGAGGAACTCCTATATCTATTTCTATCCTCGCATTACTTATTTTTACCTATTGGACTATATTTATTTTGCAAAATGCAAAAATAGGTTGGAATTCGTAATGGGACGATAGTCGCCCGTGAGTTAATTTATTGGGATTATGGACCAAATATGAAAATCCTTGAGAGACTATTGCTTGAAAATCTACAAGATTCGGACACATAAGCGCATTTTTCCGCTATTATACATAGCTTGAAAGACAAATACTCACTTCTCTTATCTCTTAATTAAATAAGGGAGTTGTGGTATAGTTTACTCTTTGAATCTGAAGTTATGAGGGACAGTGGTTCCATGAGCGAGATTGCCAGAGAAATCACCCCAGTCAATATCGAAGAAGAACTGAAAAGTTCCTATTTGGATTATGCAATGTCCGTTATCGTCGGTCGTGCACTTCCAGATGTTCGAGATGGGCTGAAGCCAGTACACCGCCGAGTGTTATTTGCGATGAATGTACTGGGAAATGATTGGAATAAACCCTATAAAAAGTCTGCCCGTATCGTCGGGGACGTCATCGGTAAATACCATCCACATGGAGACAGCGCCGTTTATGAGACCATCGTCCGTCTCGCGCAGCCTTTCTCTATGCGCTACATGCTGGTAGATGGTCAGGGGAACTTTGGTTCAGTTGACGGAGACTCCGCCGCTGCAATGCGTTATACGGAAATCCGTATGGCGAAAATTGCCCATGAAATGCTGGCTGATTTAGAAAAAGAAACCGTAGACTTTGTTCCTAACTATGATGGTACAGAGCAAATCCCAGAAGTCATGCCAACGAAGATACCTAACCTTTTGGTCAATGGTTCTTCGGGGATTGCCGTCGGGATGGCAACGAATATTCCTCCGCACAACTTAGGGGAGGTGATTAATGGTTGCTTAGCTTATATAGAAGACGAAGATATTAGTATCGAAGGCTTGATGGAACACATCCCAGGCCCAGATTTCCCGACCGCCGCTATTATCAATGGTCGTCGTGGTATTATCGATGCGTATCGTACCGGTCGCGGTAAAGTGTACATTCGTGCGCGTGCCGAGGTCGAAGTTGATGAGAAAAATGGCCGTGAAACCATTATCGTCAACGAAATTCCGTATCAAGTGAACAAAGCGCGCTTGATTGAAAAAATTGCGGAATTAGTTAAAGAAAAACGCGTTGAAGGTATCAGTGCACTGCGTGATGAGTCTGACAAAGACGGTATGCGCATTGTTATTGAAATTAAACGCGATGCTGTTGGCGAAGTGGTGCTCAATAACCTGTATTCACTGACTCAACTGCAAGTTTCTTTCGGTATCAACATGGTGGCTCTGCATCAGGGTCAACCAAAAATCTTGAACCTGAAAGATATTATTGCCGCGTTTGTTCGCCATCGTCGTGAAGTTGTTACACGTCGTACTATTTTCGAACTGCGTAAAGCCCGTGACCGTGCGCACATCCTTGAAGCGTTGGCGGTGGCACTGGCGAATATCGACCCAATTATCGAATTGATCCGTAAAGCACCAACACCAGCAGAAGCAAAAGCTGGGCTGATTGCCCGTTCTTGGGATCTGGGTAACGTTGCTGCAATGCTGGAACGTGCGGGTGATGATGCTGCGCGTCCTGAGTGGTTAGAGCCACAATATGGTGTTCATGAAGGTCAATATTTCCTGACTGAACAGCAAGCACAAGCGATTTTGGATCTGCGTTTACAGAAATTAACCGGTCTTGAGCATGAAAAACTGCTGGAAGAGTACCGTGAACTTCTGAAACAAATCGAAGAATTACTGTTTATCCTGCGTAGCCCTGAGCGTTTAATGGAAGTTATTCGTGAAGAGTTAGAAGCGATTCGTGATGCTTATAACGACCCGCGTCGTACTGAGATCACTGAAAATACCGCAGATATCAATATTGAAGATTTGATCAACCAAGAAGATGTGGTGGTAACGCTATCTCACCAAGGTTATGTGAAGTATCAGCCATTGTCTGACTACGAAGCACAGCGCCGTGGTGGTAAAGGTAAATCTGCAGCGCGTATTAAAGAGGAAGACTTTATTGAGCGTCTGTTGGTGGCGAATACCCACGATACTATCTTGTGTTTCTCAAGTCGGGGTCGCTTATATTGGATGAAAGTCTATCAATTGCCTGAAGCTAGCCGTGGTGCTCGTGGACGTCCAATTGTGAACTTACTGCCACTTGAGCAAGATGAACGTATCACCGCGATTTTACCAGTGCGTGAATACGAAGAGGGCTATTATGTCTTTATGGCTACCGCGAGCGGTACTGTGAAGAAAACCCCTCTACAAGATTTCAGCCGCCCAAGAAGTGCCGGTATTATTGCCGTAAACTTGAACGAAGGCGATGAACTGATTGGTGTTGATTTAACCAACGGTAGCAATGAAGTCATGCTGTTCTCTGCGCAAGGTAAAGTTGTACGCTTTGCAGAAGATGCGGTTCGTGCGATGGGACGTACAGCGACAGGTGTTCGCGGTATTAAATTAATGGACGACGATAAGGTTGTTTCTTTAATTATTCCTCGTGGTGAAGGCCATATTCTGACCGTGACTGAAAACGGCTTTGGCAAACGTACTGAAGAAGCAGAATACCCAACAAAATCTCGTGCAACTCAAGGGGTTATCTCTATTAAGGTGAGCGAGCGTAATGGTCAAGTTGTTGGTGCTATCCAAGTTGAGGATACCGACCAAATTATGATGATTACGGATGCAGGGACTCTGGTTCGTACCCGCGTTTCTGAAGTTAGCGTCGTTGGACGTAATACTCAAGGTGTGACGTTGATTCGTACTGCTGAAGATGAAAAAGTTGTTGGTTTACAGCGTGTTGCTGAAACTGAAGATGATGAAAATACCGATGAAGAGGGTATTGATGTCGACAGCGAAGCACAAACGGATGCAGATACCGAAGAGTAAGTTTCATCCATAAATGAAACGGGCGGATTATCCGCCCGTTTTTGTATCTTACACTAGCAATAGACATGGAAGTTATTGGTTGTCGCTTTTCATTGAGTTAATCGAGTATACTCAGTAATAGTGATAATGTACTTGTAGGTAACGGATTGAGATATTTACCCTCGTTTAAAACATCCCTCAGATTATCTAGAGATCTTTTTCGTGTCCTAGGCGTTATGCTATGGGGAATGGGGCTTTTCATCACTCTGTTTTTCCTTTATACCCAGTTTAATGAGCATAAATCTGATCTGCGCCAGCAATTCCATTCTGGTTATGAAAACCTGCAAGTTTACATTCAGCAGTCGAATGCTACTCTTCGCCTGATCCATTCCATGACAGAACAGCAACGGCTCAAAGACGAAGAACATCAACAAAAAGTGGGTATTCAACAAGAAGATATCACTTTACCCACATCCACGTCGTACTCGCTATACCCACTCATGCCATCGGCAGATTGTGATGTATTTAAGCAGCGAACTCAGAACTACCTTTCTGCTTTTGAACAACTTAATGTTTTCTGGAAAGATAGCATTGCGGTACCCCAAGGCTTAAATCACGTATTTGTCTTTGGAACAGGCAGTTATTGCATGATGGATTATTCAATTCGCGCTGCTGTTTCTGATATTGATACGTTAAAAAAAGTGGTCTATGACAATACGCGGATCTATAAGCAGCTAAGGCAGCAGGGGCAAGAGCGTAATTTATATACTATTATTCACAGCTCTCAACCATCAAATGGTCAACTCTATTTGATGATCCCTATTTATAGGAAAAGCGTAATTGTTGGTTTTATTGGGATTGAGCGTGCGATCAACTTAAATCAGTTTAATTTACGCAATAATCCGGCCGTTGAAATCACATTAATTAACTCATCAAATCAACCGGTTCTCTATACTTCGTCAGATGCGAATATTAAAAATTCACCATTACTGACATCTGGAGAGATAAATTATTTCGGTTTTAACTCTGATTATACTCAGCTGTTTTTTAAGAAGCGCTTAGCGTCTTCGCAGCTAACGGTTATTTATTCAATCCAAACATCGTATTTAATCGATAACTTAAAAACATCAATAATTTACGCAATATTAATTAATGTCCTATCTGGTACGTTAATCTTCTTTTTAATTTGGTTATTAGAAAGACGAATGCTAGAACCAGCAGCCAATACGGCTATTCGCCTTGAAGAGCATGAACAGTTTAACCATAAAATTGTGGCGTCAGCCCCTGTTGGGATCATTATTCTAAGGCTAAGTGATGGCGGCAATATTCTGAGTAATGAGCTCGCACATAACTATTTTCGCTTGCTGAGTGAAGATGATAAACAGCGCATCTTGATGATTATTCGCCAAAAATCTAGCAATTACATTGATGTTGTTGCTACAAATGGCACCCATCTACAGATTAGTTTTGTGAATTCACGTTACCAAAATGAAGATGTAGCTATCTGCGTATTGATCGATATTAGTATCCGCGTGCAGATGGAAAAATCATTACAGGATGTCGCAGATGCTGCGGATCAGGCGAACCAAGCGAAATCGATGTTCTTAGCCACGGTAAGCCATGAATTGAGAACGCCATTGTATGGGATTATCGGTAATATTGAATTATTACAACGATATGATTTATCAGATAAAGCGCTTCGATTAGTCTCTACGATGGATAACTCGTCATCGCTGCTGTTGCAGATTATCAGTGATATTTTGGATTTCTCTAAAATTGAATCCAAGCAATTGAAAATCGAAAATAAGCTATTCAATTGCCGTAATGTATTTGCTTATGTCCTTGCTAATTACGTGCCTTTGGCGACTAAAAAACAAGTGTCGCTTTACTCTTATATTGAGCCTAACATTCCAGACCTGATGCTTAGCGACCCAGTGCGTCTACAACAGGTTATTTCCAACATTGTGAATAACAGCATAAAGTTTACGGACTCGGGCTTTGTGATGTTGCATATTTGGAAAGATGAAAATTATTTAAAAATTGAGGTCAAAGATTCGGGGATTGGAATGACCCCAGCAGTGGTTATGCAATTATTTGATCCCTTCTTCCAAGTTTACGATCAAAATAATGGGCACAAAGGAACAGGGTTAGGGCTCGCTATTTGCGAGAAACTCATCAACTTGATGGATGGTGACATTGGAGTGGATTCTCAAGCGGGGCTGGGAAGTACGTTTACGATCCGCATTCCACTATACGGCCAGCAATATTTAGAACCCGCTATTCCGGAGTACCGAAAAAATTACCGTATAGCCGTAACGGGACAAAATGCATTCTTAATTGATTTTCTTGTAAGATTGCTCGAACACCATGATTTTAATGTGGTGACGGGCTCATCCATTGATATCAATGAGACGTATGACTTGTTGATCACGGATAGCCAAGAAAGTGTTGTCTTACAGAATAGAAACTTACTCAAACTCAGTAGTTTATATTCAGGTGAATTATTTGAAACTCAACCAAATACTTGGCTTTATAACACTTATCAGCTCGATAAGTTGCCAATGTTGATTGATAAAATCATTGTTAAGCTGGCTCAAGGCAGTAAAGAGAGTTTAGAAAACCACGATCTCGAAGGTGCCGATGCAGATTTGAATACGTTTAAAGTCTTGATTGTTGATGACCATCCTATTAACCGGATGCTATTGACAGAACAGCTGGCAAGCATTGGCTTTATGACTAATACAGCAGTCGATGGATTAGATGCGCTGAAATTCCTTGAGCATAATCATGCAGATATCGTCCTCTCTGATGTGAATATGCCCAATATGGACGGTTATCAATTAGCGCGCACGTTGCGAGAACAAGGCTTTAAGCAGCCGATTGTGGCGTTAACGGCAAATGCCATGGCGGAAGAGAAGCAGCGTTGTCTTGATGCTGGCATGAATGATTGTCTCTCGAAGCCTACATCGATTAGCGTGCTACGGGAATCGCTGGTGAAGTATGTTAAACCCAGTGAATGACTCACTGGTTAGATAGCTAATCTATTGAATAGAAAAAATAAAAGCCCTATAACGGGCTTGAGGTTGATGACAAAGCAGGATAAAAGCGTCGTTTTTCCTGCTTTGTGTTATCAGTCGAAAATCAATAAATTGATTTTCCTTGTTAATTTTACAACCCAAAAGAGCCATTTCCAAACCTGATGGGTTTGTCAATGGTCTGAAGCCCTATAAAGGGCTTCTATTTTAGCGCAAAAAAAAACGGTTATTCAGAAGGCGTGTTGTCGATACTGACAGATGAAAGGTAATTCAGCAGTGCGATATCATTTTCAACACCCAGTTTTAACATCGCCGATTTTTTCTGGCTACTAATGGTTTTGATGCTGCGATTCAGTTTTTTAGCAATTTCAGTGACTAAGAAGCCTTCAGCAAATAAGCGTAGAACTTCACTTTCTTTTGGTGATAAACGTTTATCGCCATAGCCACTCGCATTCACTTTTTCAAGCAATTTACTGACGCTTTCAGGGGTAAATTTCTTCCCTTTTTGTAAGGCTGCTAGTGCTTTTGGTAAGTCAGCAGGCGCACCTTGTTTTAGTACGATACCTTCAATATCAAGCTCAAGAATAGCGCTTAAGATCGCCGGATTATTGTTCATGGTAAGGACAATAATCGATAAGTCAGGGTAGTGACGCTTAATGTATTTAATTAATGTAATACCATCGCCGTATTTATCGCCAGGCATAGACAAATCAGTAACCAGAACGTCTGCATTCAGGCGCGCTAAGTTATTAATTAAAGAAGTAGAATCTTCAAATTCACCGACGATGTTTACCCATTCAATCTGTTCAAGCGACTTTCTGATACCGAAAAGAACAATAGGATGATCATCGGCAACAATGACATTTAGGTTATTCATATTATTGGTTACCTTCTGGCATTAGTCTTTTCACTGAGACATCCAGTTCTCTAATGCAATTTTTTATTTCAAATCCGTTTTCATCTGCTATGTAATGTTCCAAATCTTCACAAAGTTTATGAAGATAATGGAATTCAAGCATAGCAAAAACTCCTTTTAAACGATGTGCAGTGTCTTTTAATTCGGTTAAATTCGCAACACTTTCACTATTATACAGTTTATTAATATCTATCGGTACTGTTGAGATAAACAAATCTTTATAATCGCTCTTCGACAGAATTAAATGATAGCCTGAAAGAATATTATCGACAGAATTATTCGAGTGAGAGTTATTTTCTCGTAGAATGAGTGATGAAGGTAGGTCGGATTCATCATTATCTTCTGTCTTATCTGCTTGTTCTATCAATAGTGAGATAGCATCGATAAGTTCATCCGCGAAATTGTAGTTAACTTCAATGTAATTTGGGTCAATACAAGTCATTGAAGATAAATTTCCCTTAATTTTAATTATGTTATTAAAGGAAACGTCATCATTGTCGGCGATTAAGAGATCCCAATTACTATGTGGCGAGCTTTCATCAATATCAAGAAACTCAGCACCATAATGCGATAAGGTCTGTTTAACAATCCGACGTGCATCAATATTCTGAATATTCAATCGAATATAAATATCTTCAAGCAGAGCAGGGTATTCATGGCTTTGCATCTGAGGTTGCGCTGGAAGCCTAATTTGATAGTGGCTTCCGATAGCATCACTTGACTTGATACTAAATGTTCCCTGCATTTTTTTCGTTAATAATTTGCAGAGATAAAAGGTCATGCCAGAACGCTTAAATTGATTTGAACTTTGTGTTTTCCCTGTGAATGGGCTTTGCAAGTTGTTCAATTCAATCTGAGTTAATCCAATTCCGCTGTCTTTTATATCAATAGAAATTTCATTTTTTTCTGCGATGTAGTCAATTGAAACAACAATTTTACCAAAGGCTGTAGTTTCTATTGAATATTCCCAAATTGATTGGAATAAAGTTTGGAAATAATCCGGGTTATTTTCAATTAATGAGTCCGGATTTATGTTGTTATAAAAATAGAACGAAAGTCCTTTACGATTTAAATGGGCTAAATTTTGTTTAAGAAATTGATTAATTATCTGACCAATTGCAAATTTTTCTGTTTTAAACTCAATCTGTTGAGTTTCCAATTGGCTAATAAGCTCGATATTTCTAAACCAATTATTGATATAAAACAGTTGGTTTTGAATTTCAGATAATAATGGATTTTTAGGTTCGTCGAGTGAAATGCTCAATTGATTAAATTTGGCATCAATTTGGTTAATGGCAGGCAAAATTTCCTGACAAATATTCTCGAAAACCACTTTTCTAAGTTGGATATTTCTTTGGTGCTCACGCGTAGCCATTTCTTGGCGTTTTTGCGTCAGAACTTCTTTATCTTTATCTATGATGATAAACAAAATGGTGTTTTCTTTAATTAAGCTTTTCACCAAAATGATTTCATAGATATTGTTTTCTATTGAAACTTGAATGATATCATTATGATCGGTTGCCATCTCTTTGATATGTATCAGATCCATAGACGGTAATAAGTGGTTCGCGATACTGTTGCTCAATAGCTTTTTATTGCTATTAAAATCAAAGACTAGGATGCCATAAGAAATATGGCTAAGAATGTCATTATTAAGGGCATCTTTAAACTGAAGCTCATCCAGCATTGAAGCATTGGGTGAAATAATACGCTTGCGGATAAACATTGTGGTGATCAAGGCCAAAACACTGACCGCAATCATGCAGGTAATTAGCCAAAAATTGTAACTTAGTACCCCGAAAATAATACTTTTCAGTGAAAGGGTATAGTTAATCTGGTAATTCGTACCTTCAATGGGTTGAGATAGCATCAAGCTGGCGCCAATGAGTTTGCTGGCCGCTTGGCTATTTTCTTGATTGTTTGGGCGCTGTGAGATCGAAATATCATCGGCCTGTAGCGTAAAAGGGAGGATTGAATTGATAGAAATATCAAAGGAGATCACACTACTTAAGCGCCCTGGCGAGTTAAAGACTAAACGATAGGTATAGAAGTAGACATTATCCTGCGCATTTTTCTGCATATTGGAGATGACTTCACGGCGATCTAATAATGTCGATTGAGTGATCATATCCGAGCGTTTGTCTTCCGCGGTTAGCGTCAGATAGCTTTCTTTGTATCGTATCTCTGGTTTTAGGATGGAATGGGTGGTTACCAGCACTAAGGAGTTGTCTTGGCCATTCAGGTAGTACATGGAGTTAAATTCATTCCTCGCTCCCCATACAATCTCCATATAGTTCGCGAGCTTTGTCGCTAAGACTTTACTGCTTGGTTTATTGAGACCAAAGACGATGGAATCAATGGTCTGGTTATTACTACTCAGCCAATAAACATCGTGGCGCATTTCTGTCACAGAAATGTCGTTAACAGAGTCTGGTGTGGTTTTATCATTCGCAAGCTTATAGATGTGACCTGCTTGATAACGATAATCTTCAATTTGATAAGCGAGCCGATTAGCGAGGGTGTTGATAGCAGTTTGGTGCGCCAACATCCATGCGTGATAGTAATTATAGAGGGACAACGAAAGCATTGTGACGAGCAACACAATAAAGACAATAAAAATGCGAGAAAGAACATTCGGTTTTAATAATGATTGTTTGTACATACAGTCCCACGCCGTCACACTGGCAAATTAGATTAATCAGATTAAAAATCATACGCCTAGGTACGCTATAGACACTGATTTTGCACAGATATTAGCATTTTTTTA
This sequence comes from Providencia sp. PROV202, assembly GCF_028479565.1. Lineage (NCBI taxonomy): Bacteria > Pseudomonadati > Pseudomonadota > Gammaproteobacteria > Enterobacterales > Morganellaceae > Providencia > Providencia sp. PROV202. The sequence goes on from NZ_JAMPNV010000022.1 coordinate 62,931, forward strand.
GGGCAATAGAGAACAATTGAGTGAAGATTAGTCAAACGAACAAAAAAATGCAATTATTTTACTATCAGGGGTAGACAAGCCCCCGTGATTCCTCCATAATCGCGCCCCATGGAGAGATGGCCGAGCGGCTGAAGGCAGCGGTCTTGAAAACCGCCGATGGGAAACCATCCTAGAGTTCGAATCTCTATCTCTCCGCCAAATTAGCCGGCTTAGCTCAGTTGGTAGAGCAACTGACTTGTAATCAGTAGGTCACCAGTTCGACTCCGGTAGCCGGCACCAAATAAGAACCCGCTACATCGAAAGATGTAGCGGGTTTTTTCTTTGTCAGTCATTTATCCATTTCCTTATTTCTTTCTTGTACTTTCACTACCCTATATGCTGAGTAAGTTTTCAGTAATTAACATATATCATGCAAAGGTTAGTTTGATGATTATTTATGAAACGCATGATACCTTCTTTGTCATGGCGTAGATTAATGAGGTTCCAACATGAATACCCATCAAGATGACATCAATAAAGCCGCAGGGAAAATTATTGCTGGGGCAGAGCGAATCTAGCGCTTTGTTGAAAAATACCATGATTATCTTTCAGATGATGATAAGGCCAAATTAGCGCAGATAATTAGAAATGTGGATGTTAAGCTGACTCAATAAGAGCTTTGAGGCTCGCTTAGTTGAAAGGGATTGATTTGAATTTTAACAAGCTAAACAAAGAGGATTACCATGCTAAAAGTCATTGCTGAAGATTTTATCAAGCCGGAAGCGGTAGAAACTGTGTTGCCGCTCTATAAGGCACTTGTTGAAGCCACAAAGAAAGAACCGCTATGTATTGCTTATGACCTTTATATTGATGAGAAGGATCCTGGGCATTTTGTTTTTATTGAAGAGTGGCCGAATCGTGCTGCATTAGATTCACATTGTGCGTCTGAACACTTTCAACGATTAGTACCAATGATCAATCACTATCAAAGAGCGGAGCCTAAATTTATCTTGATGGATGCGGCGTTTTAACACGGAATAGTACATTTAATACTTTATGTAAAACCCATCCAAATAACTTCTCAGAAGTTTCCCCCTAAATAGTCGGTTTATTACTTTACTAGAAAAGGGGGGATTTGATTTAAGCTCAACGTTATCGAATTATAGCCAATTCTGAAACAGAAAATATGACAGCGTAAACACAAAGATAATCATTAGGTGCTGTAAAACTTTTAAGAATAAAAGAAAGCGTCTGACCTGATTCATTGCTGCTGATCCAAATAAAGAATGACCTAAATTAAAGTGTATATTTAGCGTAGTAATGAAATAAAATCTTGCGAAAAAATATCACATAAGTAACTAATTAAATTTCAAATTACGTAAAAATAACTATTAAAAAGGCGATAAACTGAGTTAATTTATCGCCTTTGATTGGTATTTTATTTTTTTTCGTCATGATTGAGCCGTTCAAAGCTCATTGGATCTTTATCAAAATTAATGACGGTATTTTGATTTTCACATTCTTGATTAGAAATCATTAGACATGATTGAGAAATGCTCTTCTCTGATATTCCTGTCCACTGAGAGAATAATGTCATAAAACTCATTGCACTTCGACGAGTAGAAATAACCTCTCGTTGAGTCGAATCAGACGATGTAATAAAAAACGGGACTTCAAAATTTTGCCGTGTTTTATCACCATGGATCAGATCAGTTTGATTATCGATAAAAGACAGCCCATGGTCAGAGAAATAAAGCATAGACCATGATGTATTTTGTTTTATAAGTAGCTGTTGTATTTGAGATAACAAGACATCCGTATTCTTGATAGATTGAATATAGCAAGAGAGTTTGTCACTTATATGAAATTGCTCATAAGTATTATCAATCCGATCGCAGAATGGTGAATGACTACCAATTAAATGCACCACAATAAGTTTATGTTGACCCGGCTGCTCTAAGGATTCAATAAACTTAGGGATTACAGGGGCATCTTGAGACATAACATTATTATCGAGTAATGCACTACCACCTACAAAATAAGCATGTGTTGCGCGCTTGGCGATTGATGCTACAGGACCATCATGTTTACCGTAAGTGCCTTGTCTCGAAATCCAAAAAGTTTTGAAACCCGCTTTGTTTGCGAGAGAAATAATATTATTTTGCATTTGAGGATATAAAGATAAGGTATTCGACAACGAAAGGTTGGTTGAACCTGATGCAGAAATATAATTATCGAATATATAGCCCTTTACTGTATCGGTGAAAGGGGAGTTTTCTATTGGAAAGCCATAACTGTGTATGAAGTCACGGCGAACACTTTCTCCAATAACAATAACATAAACATGATATTTAGGATTGGAGGTGACTGTTTCAAAGGTATCATCACCTTCAATAGATTTTTTTTCTTGCTGTAAATAGTTTAGGTAAAAAAGACTTTCAGTAAAGAAACGATACTCAGGTAATCCAGATGTTAAAAGCAACCGCCAGCTTCCTTCAGAAAGAGCTTTAATAGGGGATATCGCGGTGATTATCAAAAAAATAGCAGAGAAAACATATTTGCTTTTTTTATTCACTTCAAACTTCAATTTGAATATGAAATAACTGAAGCACAGGAGAAGAATTGAGAATAAATAATACTTGTAATTGATGTTTTTAAGAAAGCCTTTAGCTTCCTCGCTATCCGTATAATAAAAAGATGAAAAGATATTATAATCGGGATAGCCGTAAAGTAACCCTACAGGTAGATAGCTGATACCCACCAAAGCATAAATGGCAATAATGGTCTTATACACTTTAGGATAGTCATTAACGACAATTAATATTCCTGTGATAGCCAGGATGTAGAAAATCTTGAAGTGGTAACCCATTGCATAATGAATAGCGGTAAAGAACAAAAATAACGCAATAAATTTTAATAAGAAATTATTTTTCACTAGGTTGTGCATATTTTCATCAATTTCTGTTTTTGAGTAAGAGGTTATCGCTTAGCGGGTCGTCATTGAGTATATATCAATCGTAGATCTAATAGTGTACAAATATCAGCAGTAGAATGAAATAATAGCGCAATAAAAAATATTTAATAAATCGTTTTTTGATAAGGGTAGATATTATTTCTATTAATCAACTGATTTTAGGTAATGTTAGCATAACTGATTGAATGCTAAAATGATTATCATAAGACTGGGTGAGGGGAGATCAACGATGAACACGTTGATTCAAAGCCATCTTTAATATTTTAAAGATGGCTTTAGTTAGAAATAAGAAGAGCCTGGATTTTTAGTCTTTAATTAAAAACTTTCCTCATACTCTCGGGCTTTTTTCTCATCATAATTGTGTTCCCATTTGGCGATAATCAAGGCAGCTAACGCGTTACCAACCACATTAAGTGCAGTCCTTGCCATATCGAGAATACGGTCAACACCAGCAATGAATGCCAAACCTTCCAATGGAATCCCCACAGAACCTAACGTTGCCAGCAAGACGACAAATGAAACTCCCGGAACCCCAGCAATCCCTTTTGACGTGATCATTAAGGTAAAGACTAAAATAAGCTCTTGCCCTAATGACAGCTCGATACCATATAACTGAGCAATAAAAATGGCGGCAATACTTTGATATAAAGTGGAGCCATCTAAGTTAAATGAATAACCAATTGGGATAACGAAACTGGTGACAGATTTTGGCGCACCATACTTTTCCATTTTATCCATAATACGTGGAAGTACAGTTTCAGAGCTGGCTGTGGAATAAGCAAGCAGCAACTCGTCTTTCAATATTCTCATCAGAGTAAAAATATTAATTTTGCAATAACGAGCTACAATTCCAAGTACCACAACGGCGAAGAAAATAATCGCACAGTGAACCAAAATAACTAACTTCAGCAGAGGAACCAGTGAGGTAAATCCAAAGTTTGCAACGGTGACGGAAATTAATGCAAACACCCCGATTGGTGCATACATCATAATCATGTTAGTCACGCGGAACATGGTTTCAGAAAAAGTTTGCAGAACATCTAATAGCGGCTGTTTTTTGGCTACGGGTAAAGAGGATAAACCTAAACCAAATAAAACCGCGAAGAAGATCACAGGAAGCATATCGCCACTCGCCATAGCAGCAAAAATATTGCTCGGTACCAAAGATAATAAAGTATTCACGATCCCTGAAGGATGGCTAGCAACCTCCTGTGTCGTTTTTTGGTACTGAGAAATATCCACTTGAGTGAGCTGAGACATATCAATGCCCACACCGGGTTGGAAGATATTGGCAAACGAAATACCCACAATGATGGCAATAGTAGTAATGATTTCAAAATAAAGAATAGTTTTGAAACCTAGCGTGCCTAATTGTTTTGTATTCCCGACACCAGCGATCCCCACAATCAAGGTCGAAATGACGATAGGTACAACAATCATTTTGATTAATTGAATAAAAATCTTACCTGCGGGAGAGAGAACATTCAGTATTAACCAATCTTTGTATTCCACGCTTTCGTGCAATAAAGCGCCAACGATAACACCTAAAATAAGCGCAACTAGAATCTGCCACCCTAAACCAAATTTAAACGGTTTTTTTGGAACGATGTTGTTTAGTGTCATAAATAATTCTCATTTATATTAATAATATTTAACATTGTATTTTTATTATGCTCAGTTTTATAACCAATATTCGGAAAAACCACAATCATTTATTCGAGAAAGTAGAGTTATTTACAATGGTTACTTATAACAAATTGTAAATTAAGTTTCTGAAATAGAATGTTTTGTTAATATTTATTTCTGTTTGTATCTGTATGTGTTGATAAATTGATAACAAAAAGTGATTAATCTAATCTATAAAGATTGTTAAATACAATTTTTGTGAGTTGAGATTTTTATGAAGTGTTTAATTCTGCAATATCTATGCAAATAATCTTGCATAGATATTGAATTAAAAAAATAAAGGGGCAACAAAAGACAGTGAATAAAGTGAGCAACCCGCAACATTGAGGATTTTATAGTAGTGATTGACTGCGTTTGTAGGCGGCAAGTAATGTTCGTTCAGATAAATCCAGATAGTGCAGAAGTTCAGTGGCAGCTTCTTGGTTTTTACCCGCATCAAGTAATTCTAAAATAGCGTAGTTTTTATCAATATAGGGAGCGTAGAGCAGTTTGGCATCATTTAAATGACCAAAAGCTAAACGTAGCTCTGCGGCAATATTATGATAAAGCTTAATTAACCTTTCACTGTCCGACAATTCCACAATCGCGGTATGAAACTTCATATTGGCGGTACCGACACCCACCCAATTCTCCGTTTTTTCATGTTCTCGAGCTTCAGCGACAGCGAGTTTCATTTTTTGAACGGCAGGATGCAGTGCATAAGCATGGGTCAATGAATCACATTCAATTAATCGACGTACTTGGTAAATATCAATAATTGCCGCCATATCTGGGACGGAAACATACACCCCTTTATTGGGAGCGTAGGTGAGTAGACCTTCTTGGGTTAATACGCGAAAGACTTCCCTTAAAGTATTACGAGAAATATCCAGCTCTTCACTCAATGCAGCTTCTGATAAACGTTGCCCCGGCGTTAACTCACCAATCGTAATTTTATGGCGGATAGTTTCTGCGATAGTGACTGACAAGGTTTGTGCGACGGACTGTTTTTTCATAAAAAGGCGAGCCTAGTTGAAGAAAAGTAGGGTGAACAGTTCATTAAAACAGGTATTTGAGCGCTATCTTCACATATTCGCTGTAGGGCAGCAAGACTCCTTTTATGCACTCATTCAGGGCATTTTCCTTTTTGAGCACTAAATTGGTGCTTTGACGTATTACGCCTCTCATTCTTAATGTTACAGATAAACATTAATTGTTAAAAAAGTGATCAAGATTTGATTTTTAACTTACCAGAAACGATTTTGATTGCTTAATTATTCATCGCTCCGTATTAATTGTTCAACAATCCGTATTCAATAAATTAACAATCCATACTATTGATAGAACAATGGCACGAAAATTGCCTCTACAAATGAGTTCAGTATTAAAAAACTTGCACAACATCAAAATACAGATAACAACAAAAACTACAGAGGAGTATGCATATGGCAGCTCATGAAAATATCTCGACAGCAGAATATGTGAAGAAACGCCGTTCCTCGCTGATTGGCGCTATTTTCTTAATGGCAACATCAGCGATTGGTCCCGGATTTATCACTCAAACCGCGACATTTACCGTGACTTTAGGTGCCGCATTTGCTTTTGGTATTTTAGCCTCTATCGTGATTGATTTCGTGGTACAGCAAAATATTTGGCGAGTGGTGACACTCACGAAAATGCACTCATCCGATATCGCCAATGCAACAATTCCCGGAAGTGGCTATTTGCTGGCTGTATTAGTCATCTTTGGGGGATTGATATTTAATATCGGTAACATTGCCGGGGCAGGTTTAGGTCTGAACGCACTTGTTGGTCTCGACCCTAAATGGGGTGGTTTACTCAGTGCGCTCTTAGCGATTTATATATTCTCGTCCCGCAAAGCCAGTAGTTTTATTGATAGATTAATCATTGCATTAGGTTTGGTCATGATTGGTCTAACCCTCTTTGTGATGATTGCATCTAACCCACCAATTGGTGAAGCACTACGTCAAAGCGTACTCCCAGACACCGTTGATTTTGCGATGATCACCACGATTGTTGGCGGAACGGTCGGTGGCTATATCTGCTACGCAGGGGCGCATCGTTTACTGGATAAAGGCGAAGTTGGCGTAGAAAACATCAAAGCAGTGTCTAGTGCGGCGACCAAAGGAATCATCGTCGTCGGCGTAATGCGCTATGTCCTGTTTTTAGCCATCTTAGGTGTGGTTGCCAGTGGCGTGACGATTGATATTTCAGGTAAAGCGGCGAACCCTGCCTCTCAAGCTTTCCAAGCCGCGGCGGGTAACTTTGGCTTGCGTATTTTCGGTTTAATTTTATGGGCGGCGGCACTGACTAGCGTTATCGGCGCAGCGTATACCTCCATGAGCTTCTTAAAAGCGTTCAAATCGTCCATTACGGAAAGACAACGTAATATTGCCACTATCCTGTTCATTGCCATTTCATTGGCTGTTTACCTGTTAATGGGAACCGCGCCAGCTGCTTTATTGGTTTTCGCTGGTGGTTTTAACGGCTTGATTTTACCGATTGGTCTGACTTTGTTTGTCTATATTGGCTGGAAACGTGCAGATTTAATGGAAGGCTATCATTACCCACGTTGGTTACTGTGGTCGGGTGTCGTGACCTGTGCCTTAACGTGGTATATGGGCGCCATGTCTGTGAGTGCAATTTTCAACTACTTAAAATAAGCCGTTATCAAGGATTGAGGAACAATAATGAATAAGCAAATCGACCTAAATAGCGATCTTGGTGAAAGTTTTGGTCAATGGAAAATGGGCAATGATGAGGCAATGCTGAACATTGTCAGTAGCGCCAACATTGCCTGTGGATTTCATGCGGGCTCTCCCGATGGGATCCTCCAAACGCTCATTGCCGCACAAAAGCAGGGGGTGACGGTAGGAGCGCATGTGGGATATCCGGATTTAGTTGGATTTGGTCGTCGAAATATGGATATTGCGTCTAACGAATTAACCGCAGACGTGATTTATCAAATTGGTGCATTAAAGGGGCTTGCAACGGCGGCAGGCACCCAAGTGGAATATGTCAAACCTCACGGTGCGCTGTATAACACCATCGCCCATGACAAGCGCCAAGCAATGGCTGTCATTGATGGGATCTTGAGGATTGATAACCAGTTAACGCTGGTGGCATTAGCGGGGGCCCCATTGATTGGCTGGGCAAAAGAGAGCGGATTGAATGTGGTTGCAGAAGCCTTTGCGGATAGAGCGTACAACAGCGATGGTACGCTGGTCTCTCGTAAGCTAGCGGGTTCCGTTCTGCATGATCCAGAGTTAGTGGCTAAGCGCATGTTGCAGTTAGTGAATGAAGGCGGTGTACTCGCTATTGATGGAAAATTCACCCCCGTTGAAGCAGGTTCCATTTGTGTACATGGGGATAGCCCCGGTGCATTAGAGATGGCGAGAAAAGTGCGTGAACTCTTTGAGCTGCAAGGGATCGGTATCCGTGCATTTGCAGGAAAGGGAGGCCAAGCATGAATGCATTAATGAAAGCCTCAAAAGAGGCAATTCAAGCTGCGAAAGTGGCGAGAGAAGCGATTCGCTATGGCTATGATAAACCCACAGCAGGTATGGCGCCGGGAATGACTCAAGCCAATATGATTGCGTTGCCGAGAGATTGGGCGTTTGATTTCCTACTTTATGCTCAACGTAATCCCAAAAGTTGCCCTGTTTTGGATGTGTGCGAATCAGGGAGTTGGCAAACAGTGTTAGCCGAAGGTGCCGATCTGCGTACCGATATTCCTCGTTATCGTGTTTGGGAACAGGGCAAGCTGGTGGATGAAATAACGGATGCGACGGCCATTTATCAGCAACATCCTGACTTAGTGACTTTCTTGATTGGTTGCAGTTTTACCTTTGAAACACCGATGATAGAGGCGGGTATTGATGTCCGCCACATTTCTGATGGTTCCAATGTGCCGATGTATAAAACTAACCAACTATGTCGCCCTGCGGGGCGTTTAGAGGGCGAGCTCGTGGTATCCATGCGCCCAATCCCTGCCGATCGTGTTGCCGATGCCGTTATGATTTCGGGGCGTTTCCCCGCGGTACACGGCTCTCCCGTACATATTGGCGCACCTGAATTACTGGGGATCCAAGACATTATGCGCCCTGATTTTGGGGATGCCGTCCGCATTGAAGACGGTGAAATTCCCGTATTTTGGGCTTGTGGTGTGACGCCTCAAGCAGCGGTGATGAAATCGGGTGTTCCTTTTGCGTTGAGTCATGCTCCGGGATATATGTTTATCACGGATGTTCCTGACAATGCTTACCACGTATAGGGGAGGCTTATGCGTTTCTTACCTGTCAATTTAAGCGCGTTTATGGTTGAACTGCCGAGCCTCGAACAGACGATGGCACTGACGGACTCATTAACGCATTACCCGATTAAAGGCATTGAAGAGATAACCCCAGCGGCACGAACGGTATTAGTGCGTTATAACCCAGCCATTGAGCATGTTAATGCGATCGTGCAGCAAATTTCTCTTCGTAATATTGAAGGCGGTGAATCCAAAACGGGAAAATTAATCACGATTCCGGTGCACTATACTGGGGAAGATTTATCGGAAGTCGCGGAGTATTTAGGCATCTCTATTGAAGAGGTGATCCGCCGTCATACTGAAAGTGAATATTTGGTGGCCTTTAGCGGCTTCGCCCCCGGATTTGGTTATATGGTCTCGAAGCAAGCCCAATTACAGGTACCGCGCCGCCAATCCCCTCGCGTGCGAATTCCTGCTGGTTCAGTGGCATTGGCGGGGGAATTTAGCAGTGTGTATCCACAAGCCAGCCCAGGCGGTTGGCAGCTGATAGGTCAGACAGATTTAGCCGTATGGGATATTAATCGCCCAGAGCCAGCACTCTTACAAGCGGGTTATCGGGTGCAATTTGTTGACCAAAGCAAGAGTCCCGTGAGCTATAGCTTACCGAGCCAAACGGACATTAAACCTATCGATGAGAGCCAAACTTACGATCTCACTGTGCTGGCGACCGGGCTACAAACTTTATTTCAGGATAAAGGGCGTATAGGGCAATCCGCGTTAGGGATCTCCGAATCAGGGGCGATGGACAAATCGGCGCTATACAGTGCCAATCGTTTGGTGGGTAACTGCACGCAATCCACCGTATTGGAAGTGACGCAAGGCGGCTTAAAAGTCCGTGCTAATCGAGACCTGTTGGTTGGTATTACCGGTGCTGAATGTCCTGTCACCATCACGACGGAAGATGGGCAGATATACACCTCAGCAACTTACCACCCCATTCACCTCGCGAAAGGGGATGTCATTCAATTAGGACGCCCAACTAAAGGTGTACGTAGCTATTTTGCAGTACGTGGGGGCTTTTCTGTGACACCGGTTCTTGAAAGCTGCTCATTCGATACGTTAGCTCAGGTTGGTCCCGCACCATTAATGGTTGGGCAATCTTTATCGATTTATCAAAAAATGAACCATCGCGCGATTTCACTCACAGAATCACCAGCTTTTGACTACCCGACCGCAGATGATGTGGTGGTACTGGATGTGGTGATGGGGCCTAGAACAGATTGGTTTACTGAACAAGCAGCGGAATTACTGCGCCAGCAAGTTTGGCAGGTGACTGCCGCCTCAAACCGTATTGGGTTACGCCTTGCGGGTGAAGTGCCGCTAAGCCGAGAGCTGTTGCATGAATTACCAAGTGAAGGTACCTGTATTGGTGCCATCCAAGTCCCCGCTAATGGGCAGCCGGTCTTATTTTTAAATGACCACCCATTGACGGGAGGATATCCGGTGATAGGGGCGGTGTGTGACTATCATTTGGATCTTGCAGGGCAAATCCCTGTGAATGGCAAAATCCGCTTTAATCCATTACGTGAATTTTATCAACTTGAAGGGAGTCATGAAGCTTATGAATACCAATAATAAAAATGCACAGCATAAGGTACTGATTGCCAACCGCGGTGAGATCGCCGTACGTATTATTCGTGCTTGCCGCGATTATGGTTTTGCGTCTGTGGCAGTGTATGCCGATAGCGATATTGACGCATTGCATGTCAACATGGCGGACGAAGCTTATGGGCTAGGTGGCAATACCCCAGCGCAGAGCTACTTAAACATTGAGAAACTGATTGAGATAGCGAAAAAATCCGGTGCAACGATGGTGCATCCGGGCTACGGTTTCCTTTCTGAACGTGCTGAATTTGCGCGAGCAGTGCAACAAGCAGGCTTGATTTGGATTGGACCAAGCCCTGAAAGTATTGATATTTTGGGGGATAAAGTTCAAGCCCGCCATATTGCTTTACAAGTCGGTGCGCCGCTCGTTGTGGGAACCAAAGATCCCGTTGAAACCGCTCAAGAAGTGGTGCAATTTGCCCATCAACATGGGCTACCCATCGCAATTAAAGCCGCATTTGGCGGCGGTGGTCGCGGTTTAAAAGTGGCGTGGCAGATGCACGAAGTCGAAGAGCTATACCACTCTGCGGTGCGTGAGGCGACAGCGGCATTTGGTCGCGGGGAATGTTTTATTGAGCAATTTTTGCATAACCCGCGCCATATTGAAGCGCAAGTTATCGCTGATACCCACGGTAACGTTGTTGTCGTGGGAACGCGGGATTGTTCGTTGCAACGCCGAAACCAAAAGCTGGTGGAAGAGTCACCCGCCCCGTTTTTAGCCCCTGAACTGGAACAGCAAATCATTCGCGCTTCCACGGATATTTGCCGTAAAGCGGGCTATGTGGGCGCTGGAACGGTCGAGTTCTTATTAAGCCAAGAAGGTACCTTATCCTTCTTAGAAGTGAACACCCGTTTGCAGGTTGAGCACCCAGTTACAGAAGAAACGGCAGGCATTGACTTGGTGGTTGAGCAGCTACGCATTGCTGAAGGTTTGCCTCTGAGTATTCAAGAAACCCCTAAGCCTCGTGGTCATGCTTTTGAATTTCGTATCAATGCAGAAGATGCCGGAAATGGTTTCTTACCGACTCCGGGAACCATTTTACGTTTTGATGCGCCATCAGGCCCAGGCGTCCGTGTTGATAGTGGCGTTGAAACAGGCAAAACCATTCCCGGTACCTTTGACTCGTTAATGGCCAAACTGATTGTGGTGGGGCAAACTCGTGAACAAGCGATTGTACGTGCGCGTCGCGCATTAGCGGAATTTAACATTGAAGGGATCGCGTCCGTATTGCCTTTTCATCGTGCGGTAATGGAGCAAGCGGATTTTTGTGAGAACTTTAAGGTGCATACCCGTTGGATTGAAACGGAATTTAGTGTTGAAATTTCCCCTGCGAAACGCCAATTACCACAAGCCGAACTCCCGTTAACACGGTCATTTATTGAAATTGACGGGAAACGTTGCGAACTGGGTTTGCCCGCGCAACTGTTTGCTGGAATGGCAGTGAATCCAACGACGGTTACCCCAGCGACTCAAAGCGTTGAAAATAACCCTAACAGCGTGAATGCCCCTATTTCTGGCGTGCTATTCAACTGGTTAGTTCCTCAAGGAAATAAGGTGACAGAAGGGGACATCATTGGTGTGATGGAGGCAATGAAAATGGAAGTTCAAGTTATTGCCCACCGTTCAGGGGAACTGAAATATACGGTTAAACAAGGGGATTTTATCAATGCAGATAATAAAATTGCGGAGATTATTTAATCGTTAATTGCTAATGGCGATTAATTGTTAATAGGGGGTGGCGAACGACCACCGCCTTACCTATTTGATCCTAACTCAACGTGATTTACGTTCCGGTAAGTTGCGTACGGGGAGTGGTGGATTAGGTGCGGGTACGATATTTTTTTCCTCTTTGGCGATTTCATCGCTATCACGATAAACCTCACCACATAAGAAAAACAAATTAGGGCGTTTCGCCTCTAAATAGGATTTTCGGCTCATGCACTGTTCTTGGGTAAAAATGGTTTCGGTCACGGGTAATGCATCGCATGAATCAGTGCCACAAGGACTGACCCACAAAGCCCAACCGATAAGTACCATATGTCCTGCCATTTATCTTGCCTTCCCACTCACCGCTAATGAAGTACACCCAAGATGTCAAATTAACACGCTCAATATATAGGGGCGTGTTCTTTGTCTATAAAATGCTTTGTCTATAAAATATAAGTCAAATTCTAACATTGGATTAAATAAATGTATGTATTCATACGATAGATAAATTTAAATTCACATTAAACAGCAAATAAGAATGTGTGATCGAGCATTTATCATTATCAAAAAAAGAATACTTGTCTTGATGCAATAAAAACGTGATGCGATAAAAACGTGATGTAGTAAAAACAGTAGGAAGTTACAGAGTGCTATCGCGATTATTTTAGGGCTAGCTCGCAAATAACAAAATTTTTATCTGCAAATTTGTGTTTTCAGATCTCCATCCTGTCAATTTGAACTATTTTTATCTACGATGAACCCGATATCGTAATAATAATCGCAATAATAATATAAATAGGTAACTTATGAATGCCATGGAAGAAGTGCTTTCATTTTGGTTTGAAGAATCAACCCCAAAACAGTGGTTTGAAAAAAGCGAGAAATTCGACTTAACCATCGCAAAACGTTTTACTGCGCTCAGTGAACAGGCGGCAAAAGGGGAGCTGGCTTATTGGCGAGTCTCTATTCGCGGCCGTTTAGCGGAAATTATTATTCTTGACCAGTTTTCCCGTAATTTATGGCGAGATACCCCAAAAGCATTCGCGCAAGATGCGATGGCGCTAGCGCTGGCACAAGAAGCCATTAAACAGCCGGATTATCATCTGCTTACGCTATCTCAGCGAAAATTTATGTTGATGCCATTTATGCATTCAGAATCAAGCTTTATCCACCTGCAAGCGGTGGAGCTATTCCGTATGTTGGGGGATGATAGTACGCTGGATTATGAAATGCGTCATAAGGCTATTATCGATAAGTTTGGGCGCTATCCGCATCGTAACGAGATCCTTGGTCGACCGTCAACTCGAGAAGAAATTGCCTTTTTACAGCAACCTAACTCGTCATTCTAATTCGTCTATATAAAAATGAGTTTGCTTACATACTCGCAAACTCATTTTCTTTTAAGGTTGATTAACGAAAAAGCTCGGCCGTGGCAGGCTGTAAACCTAGCTGTTTTTGCACGCCAGCCAAATAGGCCTGAGTGATTTTGGCAAGGGTAGGGTAAAACCCATGTTCAGTTGATGTTTGCTGGACTAACGTTAAGTAACGTTCCGCCCAAGGCAATAAATGCTGTTCGAGTAATTCCACAATGGCGTCGTCTTGACCTTGCTCTGCCAGTGCTGAAATGGCCATTAACATCAGACCAAATTGGTCTTCCGGTTCCCGTAATCCCGTATCAGTAACCAACCCATGAGACATTAAAAACTGGCGATAGGCGCTGGTGGAATCCCCCATAACGGTGTTGTCATGAGACAGATACACAGATCCCCATGGTGGTGCTGGCATCGCACCTTGACCTTCAAAAAGAATCGAAAAATCATAGGTAAGCGAGTCTGCTGGGTAATCACTTAATGCTTCGCAATCGGCAATCAGCTGAGTGGATTCCTGCCAATCATACAGGGATGGAATTTCACGCAGTACAGGTTGCAAGGTTTGAAACGTGGGAGTTTCAGGAGAGTAGTAAAACATTCCCCCTAAAATACGAAAAAGTGTGGTATCGAGAGTTTGCATGATATTACCTATAAAGCTGCAATTAATTTAAAGCTTCAATTAACTTAAAAGAAAGAGCCTGAATTCAGGCTCTTATATTATTATTTATCTTATACTGCTAACCATAATCTGCGGTTATAGCACCTTACATGGTGATTTGCCACAGGTTATAAAAGGCAATACGACCAGACAGTTCTGCGAGTAATACGGCGGCTGCGCAGGTCAGTAATGGAATTTTCGGTGAACGCTGCTTGATAGCGAAGCCAACGAACGCTGCTAAGGCAATCGCTAATACAATCACTTGGAAGCCCCAAAAGCCAGTCTGCTCTGCACTTAATGCGGGTGCAGTTTCGCTTAAAAATGCTTGGTAGCTGGCACGGCTGGCAAAAATCGCAAAGGTACCGACTAAAAATGCTGTTAATCCTAAACCTCGAGCACCGATTGCCATTGCAAGTGCACCACCGCCCACAAACAGGGTTGTCCACATTTGCAGTGTCGTGAATTGGGTATCCCAGTTAGCAATTGTCGCAATGTTATACACTTGCGGGATCGACCAAACGAACGCTAACCCTGAAATCACCGCTGCAATGTTAGACAGCTCGCGCAGAGCCGCTTGTTTAACAAAGTGAGTGAAAAACAGCGTCGCGGCAGCACAGCCCACAAACACGCCACTTAAGAACGCTTCATTACTCATTGGTGAGCGACCGACACCCAACAACATGTTGAAGAAACGCAGAGGTTGGCCGACGTGCAGTGCGCCAATACCCAAGCCAATCATCACAATGATAAATCCGATAATATTAGCTGTTTTCAGCTGCTTATCGTCGATTGACCCCATTTTTTTCGCAATATAAGCTAACAGAAATAAACCCGCCGCGGATTGCCCTAAGACAGTAAAGAAAACCAGTGGTAACTCATGCATATTAGACCTCCGCAGGGTTTTTCAATTCGCCACTTTTATCACCCGATGGTTTAGCATCTTTGTGTGGCTTGATGACGATATTCGGGTTAGTCAGGCTTGGATCTGGCATCGGTGCAATGCCGCACTCCGTACCGTGTAACTCACGTAAAACGGTAATGTCATCGAAATCTAAAGCGCGCTGCGGGCAAGACTCTACACAAACCGGCTTCATTCCTTTTGCGACACGTTCATAACAGCCATCGCATTTGCTCATCAGTTTTTTCTTTTCGTCAAACTGTGGTGCACCATATGGGCAGCGCAGTTCACAGTAACGACAGCCTACACAGATAGACTGGTCAACAACCACTAAGCCATCTTCACTGCGTTTGTGCATTGCACCCGTTGGGCAACCTTCTACACAAGTAGGGTTCGAGCAGTGGTTGCACGAAATAGACAGGTAGTAGCTATAGACGTTTTGTTGCCAAATACCGTCTTGTTTCTGCCAGCTACCGCCACCGAATTCATACACACGACGGAACTTAGGACCTAAATCTAAATCTTTTTCGTCCTTACAACTGACCTGACAGGTTTTACAGCCAGTGCATTTTGTGGAGTCAAAATAAAAGCCATACTGTTTCATCAATTAACTCCTTAAGCGCGTTTGACTTCAACAAGGTTAGTATGTTGTGGTGTGCCTTTCGCCAGAGGAGAAGGGACATGGGAGGTTAGGGTGTTGATACAACCACCAACATCTAAACCTTCGGTATTCAATGTGCGCCATGCACCTTGAGGCACCGCAATCACACCCGGTAAGACGCGCTCAGTCACTTTGACCTTAATCTGAATACGCCCGCGATCATTGAAGATTTCAGCTAAGTCGCCATTCTTCAAACCACGTTCTTGTGCATCAATTGGATTTAACCAGAATTGATGAGGAATAGCCTCACGCAGCATAGCCACGTTGTAATAGGTTGAGTGAACATGACCTTTATCGTGGAAGCCCGTCATTAATAAAGAGTGTTTTTTCTGTGAGGCTTGCGCTTCAACACCTTCTTTATTCACACAATATTCAGGAATAGCCGGAATACGCTGACCTTCTGGAAGTTCCCAGTTTTTCACGCGTTCAGCCAGTTTTTCGGAGTAAATTTCAATTTTGCCCGATGGCGTTTTCAGTGGATTATTCACTGGGTCATCACGGAAACTTTTCAGTGCCACGTTTTCAGCGCTATTGAGGAACTTACGGTCGATAATCCCCGCACCATCAGTCTCACTAAATTCAGGCAAATGAGGCATTTTTTCACGAGTTTTGTTGTAGCAAAACTCAATCCATTCTGCGTAGGTGCGGCCTTCAGTGAACTGATCTTTCACGCCCATTTTTTCTGCAATTTCGACTAATACATCGTAGTTTGGACGGTTTTCCCACAGTGGTTCAATGGCGTTTTGTAGACGCACCAGATAGTGATAAGCCCCACTTGCATAGGAGTTATTGATCAGGTCGTTTGTTTCGACGGTGGTCACATCTGGCAGCAGTAAGTCCGCATATTTTGCCGATGGAGTGTCGTGGTTATCCCAAACAAGGATAAACTCACATTTTGATTCATCAGACAGAATTTCATGGGTCTTATTCAAGTCACCATGCTGGTTTCCGATGACATTACTGGAATAACACCACATAAATTTGATGTCGTTATTCAGCTTATCAACGCCTTTGATCCCACCATTTTCAGCGGTTAACTCTTTACCGCGCACAATCGCTTCTGACCACATATACGTAGGGATCAACGCTTTCACTGGGTTCGGTAAGCCAAATCCAGCCACTGGATAGGCAAAACTGTTACCCCATAAACCAGTGTTAGTCCCTGAACGACCAATATTGCCAGACATAATAGGCAGCATCATGATAGAGCGACAGGCTTGCTCACCATTTTCGGTACGTTGTAAGCCCCAGCCTTGTGAGATCCAAGCACGTTGAGCGTTACCAATTTCGCGGGCTAACTGAATGATACGTGAAACCGAAATACCTGTTAATTTGCTCGCCCACTCAGGGGTTTTCGCAATACCATCAGGACCATTGCCCAAGATGTAATCTTTGTAAGAGGCATTACGTGGCGCTGAAGCTGGCAGGGTTGATTCATCCCAGCCCACACAGTAATTTTTCAGGAATTCTTCGTCGGTTAAGCCTTCTTGGATCATCACATAACCCAGGGCTGCCACTAACGCGGCGTCAGTACCCGGATAAATAGGGATCCACTCAGCGCCTAACGTTGTGACGCTATCGGTGCGGCGAGGGTCAATAATGATCACTTTTGCTTTGCTCTTATCGAGGGCATTTAGCGTTTCATAGAACTGACCACCACCGGACATACGGGTTTCAGCCAAGTTATGACCGAACATCACCACGAGATCGGAGTTTTGGATTTCAGTTAAATAAGACTCTTCCACACTGCCGTAAACATATGGCGTGATTTCCATTAGCTGTGCGTAGGAATAAGTCCCGTAGTCACCTAAAAATCCACCGGTTAAACTTAAAAGACGTTTACAGGCCGCTCGACCATGCAAGTTGGCACCTGTTGAACCGGAACCATATTGGTAATAAATGGCATCGCTGCCGTATTTATCGATGGTGTATTTCAGTTTTTCAGCAATGATAGTGGTGGCTTCATCCCAGCTAATTTTTTTGAACTTACCTTCACCACGTTTACCCACACGCACCATTGGGTATTTTAAACGATCTGGATTATAGGTTTTCCAGCGAACTGAACGACCACGCAGACAAGGGCGAATTTGGTGCTCTCCCAGTGTTGAATCGTCATACATGGTTTCATTGGAAATACGGCTGATAACGCCATCTTTCACATGAACTTTTAGAGGGCAGCGGCTACCACAGTTGACTAAACAAGCGCTGTAGCTGATTTTCTCACTGACTTCGTCGGGCATGATGGTTGGTGTTTTTGCTTGAGCAGCAAAAGGCAGAGTGATTGAGCCTGCAACGGCGGCTGCACCCGCTACGGTTGCGGAGGTCTGAAGAAATTCCCTCCTGCTCAGTTCTGCGAAATGAGTATTTGTTTTATTTTTATGCATTGACATTGCCTATATGTAAATAACGTATTAGGTATGTTCAATATGTTAGAAAAAATACCCACTCACTAACATGATATGCATCAACAATATCCTTGATAACACCAAGGGAAATATTTTTATTTGTTTAATTTATAAGGAGTTTTTTTATCGTGGATACCCATTTTGTTCTATTTTTATTATCAATCGTTATATTCAAAATTATATAATGGTAGGGTGTGATCTGTGGGTATAAGAGGGGTTTCCCCCTCTAGGCAGGCTGGCCATGTTCGCTAATCATTAAGTAGTATTTATAAGTTACCTATGATGAGTTATTTATTCGCTGAATGACCTAAGAATCGAACATCATTACCGGTAGGTGACTGATGCACAGATAAGTTGAATTGTGGCAGGATAGAAAAAATATGGTCAAAAATATCCGATTGGATACGTTCATACTCTAACCACACTGTCGTGTTGGTAAACGCGTAAATCTCAATTGGAATACCGTTTGAGTCTGACTCCAGTTGGCGAACCATGATGGTCATATTTTTATGGATCTGCGGGTGAGTGCGCAGATATGCTTCAATATAGGCACGAAATGTCCCGATATTTGTGAGGCGTCGCTGGTTGAGTGGCGTCGCTTTATCTTCGGGTAACGCAGAGTTGAAGACCTGAATTTCAGAGATTTTTTTCTCAATATAAGGCTCTAATAAGTTGGCTTTTTCAAAGTTGTTAATTTCTTCAGGTTTCAAAAAATGAATACTATTGGCATCGATACGTAGGCTGCGCTTGATACGGCGTCCGCCTGATTCGGTCATGCCTTTCCAGTTTTTAAAGGAATCTGAAATCAGGGCATAAGTTGGAATGGTGGTGACGGTATTATCCCAATTTCGAACCTTAACCGTAGTCAATCCAATATCAATCACCGCACCATCTGCACCGTATTTCGGCATTTCCAGCCAATCACCAATGTTGACCATGTTATTCGCAGAGAGCTGAATACCAGCGACTAATCCCATAATCGGATCTTTAAACACCAACATCATGACAGCGGTCATCGCACCTAACCCACTGAGGATAATCAACGGAGATTTACCAATCAGTAGCGCGATGATCATAATCGAAATTAAAACAGTGGCGATAAGCTTAATGCTTTGGAAAATTCCACGTAGCGGGAGATGTGCCGTTTTTGCCGCACGTTGTAATACGCCCAGCGTGATATCTAAAATGGAATAAATAGCCAGCAAGCCAAACAGCAAGCACCATGCTTGGGAAGCGACATTCAATACCATTTGTGTCGTTGAGCCCGAAGATAGCCATAAGGTGGACTGAATGTTGACCACAATACCTTGAATAATAAAGGCAATTCGATTGAACAGATTATATTGGGTGAGTTGATGTTGCCAACCGGAACCCGCTTTTAATCCTCTTTTTTCAATCGTAGGAAGCAAAATTTTGTGCAGAAAAAGATGCAAAATCAGGGCGACAATCAGTATCAGCCCAAGAACCATTAAGAGAGAGGCGAGGGTGGCATAGTCTTGATTAAACTGGCGAGCCCAGTCGAGCAGTTGCTGCTGCATAAATTCTCCTTTATTGCGTTATCCATAAATGACGACCCAGTATAAGCAAATAGGACTTAAGTTTGGCTGAAATTACTAACATTTACATAACATTACTGTGAATGAGCCATTTCCTATTGCTGTCCTCTTACTGGGGACATAATGTTTTACGACCCAGCATGGTAAGGAATTCACAATAAAATGCACATCGAAAATAAAGCCAAAAAACCATTTATTTTGCAGTTTATCTTACTGCCTGCACTCATGTGCATGCCGCTATTTGCTCTGGCTTCTAACCATCAAGGTAATGAAGGAAATGGTAAGCATAAGGGTGACTATTATTATTATGATCATGATGACCACCATCATAAGCATAATAAAAAGCATAAACATAAGGGCAAAAAATATGACTGTGATGTGAAGAAATTCTCAAGTCATTATGATAACTCTTTGATTAGTATTAATATCAATTTCGGCGATGTTCGCCCCGTTGCCATCAATTATGGGCTAGTGGGTTATCAAGGACTTCCTCCTGGAATTGAAAAACAGATCCGTCGAGGTAAGCCGTTGCCGCCGGGAATTGCTAAAAAAGCGTTACCCGCCTCATTTAGAGCTTGTTTGCCAACTTACTCAGGGTATGAGTGGCGAATGAGTGGAAAAGATTTGCTGTTAGTCGCGATTAAAACGGCGATAGTGGCAGAAATTATTGAGAACGTATTTGAATAAAAAAACGGCCTTAAAAAAGGCCGTTAGCAAAAATTTGCAAATACTTGAATGAGGTAAATGAAAGGTTTGATTGACTAAGGTTTAACTAAAGTTTAAAGCAAATTACATAAAACGCTTGGACAGTAATTCAACAACTTCTTGCAGGTTAACGAAAAATTCTTTGATGCTTTTCATGTTCGCTCCGAATGTTAATGTGTGATCTTGATCACGTAGGAGCATTCTAGTTTTTTATTGATCAAAGTCAATAATCAGCCAAAAGATATTTTAAATATTAAACTAATTTTTAATCTGAAAGTTGTAAATTATTGTTTACATCATACTCATTATGACGGTTATTTGCCTTGCATAAACGTCTTGCTGGATGAAATCGTGGCTAAACTCGTCAGCGCCTGCATACTTTGTTCGTGTAGTTCAATGGTTGCAGCGGCACACACATCTTCGAGGACATGGCAAAAATAGCCTAAATCATGGGCTTGTCTCACACTACTTTGGATTGCCATTACTGAACTGACGCCACCAAAATAGAGCTGAGTAATATCATTATCGTTGAGCCATTGGTGGAGCTTATTGCCTGCAAATGCCGAGACGCCTTTCTTAATAATAACCCTGTCTTGCATATGAACTTCCAAATCTTCCACCCAATGGCAGCCATAGCCGCTTAATTTTAATGCGCCTTTCTGTTTAGCTTGTGAAAAAAGTGGAGAGCCTGCGGGGATATCTTGATAATTATCGCTAAAGCCAACTTTGACCCAAATAACAGGAATACGCTGACTTCTTGCGTAATTAGCGGCTTGATTCGCCTTCTCAATAATATTGCGGGAATTGACTTGGGAATAACTGCTATTGGATAAACCATTTTTACCCACAATATCGTTAATAAGATCAATGATGATTAGCGCTTGTGACATTATTGCCCCTTTTTATGGCCAAGTAGTTTAGTTGCCATTAAGTCGTTTAATTGCCATTAAGTCATTTAATGACAATTAAGTAATTTAACGTAATAGGGGATTGTAATGCTTATTGCGCACTCGGGATGTTAACTGAATAACATTATTTTAATTAATGGTATTATTCTCGACTACCGACTCAATTAAGGCAAATCAATAATAAATCCAATACCTTTATTTTCTAATCCATCAGTGACTTTTAATGTCGCACCTATTTTTGATGCCAAGTTATGGGCGATAGATAATCCTAAACCGCTTCCTGTTTCTAATGTTCCAGGCACACGGTAAAAGCGAGAAAATAAATGCGCACGACTCTCTTCTGGAATACCGCGTCCATTATCTTGAATTGTAATGGTGGCTCCAAAAGGGGTGAGATCAGCCAGTGTCACTTTTATTTTGGCTTTTTCTGGCGAATATTTAATCGCATTTTCGATTAAATTAGTGAACACATTACTCAGCGCCAGCTTATCAGTTTCAATATAAAAAGAATCTGGACTGGATAATTCCACATCAATATGTTTATTGAGAGCATAAGGAATGTGCGATGAAATGAGATTACTGATTAACATCGGTAAATCAATGTTCTCCTTACGAATGGCAAAATCTTCCGCTTCCAAACGTGCGAGATCAATTAATTGATGAGATAAAGAGGCGGCCCGCGTTAATGTCTCTTTCATATCATTAATAATTTCAGCTTTTTCTTTTGGATTATCGATATGCATTAACACATGTAATTGTGCTGTCACTGCTGCAATCGGCGTCCGCAATTCATGAGCCGCATCTGCCATAAAACGTTTTTCGCGTAAATTAGCGGCATCTACTCGCGCCATTAATTGGTTAATTGCGGAAATAATCGGGCGAGTTTCTTTATACATATCTTTGGTATCAATCGGCGTTAAATTTCCCGGTTGACGCGATGAAATAATTTTAGCGACTTGTTTAATTGGACGAATACTAAAATAGGCAGTGATCAAAATAGCGATTAACATTATGCCTAAAATAAAGGCAAGAGGAATGGCGGTGCCTTCGGCTGGGTTACCAATTAACTTTCGTCGCTCAAGATACGATTCTGCAATCACAACTTCGAGGGTATGGTCATCATCCCATGCAGAGGTGAAATGCCAATCTTTATGTTGGGCAGTTAGCATCTCGACCGATTTTAGTGATGGGTCCGAAATCTTTTCACTATTGCGATATAACACATGTCCCCGATTATCTCGCACAACCATATACGGTTTATAGCTAGTTTCGATGCCGTTTTCCATGGCATCGGTATACATTTTTTGCAGAATAACCGCGAGCTTATCAAAATATTCTGGAGTATCTGATACTGTACCTAATGTACGCGCAATCCCTTGTGTGACAATTTGCTGTTGTTGGTTAAATTCATCATCATCGACCAAATCAGGTAGATAAAAAAATTGTAACCAACCGACTAGCAGCAGCCATAAAAAGATGACTGCGCCAATCTGAATACCAAATGTGTAGACAAGAAAGGATTTAATCTTCACCAGATTGCGCTTCTTTTTTTAGTAAATAACCGATGCCACGGATAGTAATAATTCTATCTTTACCAATTTTGCGGCGTAAATTATGAATGTGGACTTCAAGGGAGTTACTTTCCACATCATCCAAGCCAAATAAACGTTGCTCTAAATCCGTTTTTCGCACGACATTGTCGGCATTTTTAATTAACTCGTATAGCAACAGATATTCTTTGCCGGAGAGTAATAATAATTGACCATCCAAGGTGACTTGATGGTTTAATGGATTTAATTGCAGATTATCCAATTGCCAAATTTCAGATGAAAACCCAGCCATACGGCGGCTAATAGCCTTTACGCGAGAAATCAACTCTGGCATCTCAAAGGGTTTTGTTAAGAAATCATCGGCACCAGAATCTAAACTCGCCACTAAATTATCCATTTTATTGCGGGCGGTAAGAATAATAATCGGTATTGATTCTCCAGATTGGCGCCATGAAATTAATTCCTCTTGACCATCACCATCAGGTAATCCCAAGTCTAAAAGCATGACATCAAAATTGCGTGTCTGTAATTGCAGCTTAGCATCAGATAATAATCTGACCCAGCAAGGATTAAATCCGGCTAATTCTAGTCCACGACATAACGCTTTGCCGAGCTGAAGATCGTCTTCTACCAATAAAATATTCATATTTATTACCTCTGTTGCGGAGTATAAGCAGACTCCGCTCACCCAGCAACTAGGATATTTACCCCCTTAAGCATCCCTTAAGGTTGGTTTAACCAAATATTAAGGTACTAAAATGCAAAACCACTAATATACCCTCAACAACCATAACAAGAGCATTCATCATGAAACAAGCGTATATTGAAGTGCCTCTATTTATCGGGATTATTTTTATTGCCATGGTATTTATGGGGGAGAGTTTCAATAAGCCACAATTGGCGTTGAATCCGACGAAATTAAATGAAGTTCAGCGATGCACTGATGCGAAAACTTGCTTAGTAGAGGCTCGGATACTTGAAGTGAGTAAAACGAAACGTAATCCGGTGAATGAGTTTAAATCGTATCTTCGTCAGAAACTTTATTAATACTTTTTCGTCAATGGCGGAATAGTGAATTGTGGTGCTATCGGTTTTTATACGTAGAAGCGTATAAGTGATAGACAGAAATACATTGAAAGTGATTCAGATTAACTTCAAAGAATAATGAATTAAGAAATGGAAGATGGATATTACCCTTCCATTTCTCTGCGAATCATCTAGTCATCGGTATTTGCTTCAGGTAGCCAGCCGTCATCCATCCAAATTTCTTCTAAGATCTCTTCAATGCGTAATTTGTCATCCGCAATCTTTGTTCCTGAAATATTAATCGCCTGCTGAGAGCTAAAGCCTACTCGAGTGACCATATCAGGGTACTGTGACTGTAGTTTGCGTAAAATCTCAGACTCTAAAGCTTGTAAAACCAAGCCACTTGGTTTTTGTGGTGAATTCTTATCAAATAACACTTCGATGCGTAACATAATAGCCTCTACTAAAGACTGTGTTAATATACAGTATTTTTAGATCTATATGGTGATATTGTCAATATCCCGCATTGAATATTTTTTTATTGTGATAGCAGGCTAACTCTTTTTATTTTGACAAGTTATTCCGATAAAGGGTGTTTACCCTTTAAAAGAAGCTGGCAGAAATATTAATACACAACCCTAAAATGGCCATATTGAAGACAAATGAAATAACGGACTGGAGCAATACTGCGCGTCGCATAGGGGTTGAGGCAACTTCCACATCGGCTGTTTGTGAGGCGACGGCAATGGTGAATGAAAAATACATAAAATCCGAATAGCTGGGTTGGGTGATTTTATCGGGGAAAATTAGCCACGGTTTTTCATTTTCACTATGACCGTAATAGAGATGGGCATAGTGCATGGTAAAGCCGGTGGGTAAGAGCAGCCAAGAGGATATCAATGTCGAGGCAGTTAAAATATAAGAGTAAATTCTATCGGCTTTCGGGATATCACTGTGTCCGCCCAAGGCAAAAAATAAGGCTAATAAACTGACGCAGCAGCCTGACATCAAGAAAAATATTACCATGCTCGCGCTTTCATCTTCGATTTTTGTCAGCTTACGAATGTCTTTCACATTGTGGCTAATAATTCTCTGGAACAGAAACAGCAAATAGCACCACGCAAATGCATTCCAACTGATAATTAAGTTAATAATCAGATTTTGTGTTTTAAATAAAGCGAAGAAAGTGATGAAAGCAACAATAAGCGAGACCAAAAAGCGTGGTCGAGAATGAAATGCATGACGTAGCTGGTGGGTGATACGAGCAGCACAGCGAAGCATGGGGTATTCCTTGAAAAATAATTATCATGTTAATTTAAACGAGTATATCACTGAAAAAAATGGAGCACGAATAAGGTGCTCCATACAGGTATTGCTTAGGAATAAATAGGTTTATTTTTCGCTTTGTTTTATCAAGGCATAGCGATTGAGTAGTTGTTTAAAATGGCTATCAATCCGTTGGTATTCAGACTCTGGGACGGAACCTTGGGTTTGAAGTTGCTCAAGACGACGCAATTCTTCTTCTAACGGAACGCTTTGATTAAAATGCTGGCGGGCATTGAAAATAATGGTTTTTAATTCAGACCCCGTGATATAGCTGCGAGGTTTACCATCGAGACTGTCTAAGCGCGTACTGAGATTATTTAACTCTGCCATTCCTTCAGACCATTGTTGCAATTTATCGTTAGATAACGCGTTAATTTGTATATTTTGCTGCCATTTATCGTTAAATGCGCTGACTTCTTGTCGTTCACCATATTGCTTCGTGAGGTAACTCACCATGCTTAATCCATACTGCTGAGACCAAATTGGGGAGACGGACTCTAATTCCACGAGGTAGTTATCGATTACCTTGAGTTTTTCAGGAGAAAAACTATTCGGTTGCGCGGCATTAGGTTGTAATTGTTGCTCAAGAATTGAGGCAATATTCGGCGTAAAGTCAGGTAACTGGGGTAGCGCTTGCGCTAAAACGTGGTTATTGATTTGCGGGTGTAACGCATACAAGGTTCCTGCACACAGCGCGCCTGTGAGCACAATACCGAAAGCCAGGCCCACACAAATGCCTTTGCGGTAAGAAGGCTTGGTCGGTGTTGGTGTGCTGATGGTGGCATTGGCTTTGATGGAAATTGGCGTTGCTGCGGTACGGGCATGAAATGATGATGGTGAGGTTTTTGGCAATTGGAGCGGTGTTGGTGGAATAAAACCACTGTCCTGAACATCGGTATTTTCGAGCTGTTTGGCTTGGGTGGTGAGCAAGTTTTGCAGTCGTTCCAGCTGAGTGAGGTGTTTGAGCTCTAATGTTTGCAGCAACTGTCCAATTTGGTTGAGGGTGGCTTCAGTTTGATACAGTGCTGGCAGGTCTGCATAAACAGGTGCATGGGCGCGTAACCCTGTTATCAATTGTTGGCTCAGCGTAGCGAGGATTTCAACTCGGGCATGGGTCTGTTGTGGCCATAATCCTTGCCAGTAGCGGCTCAGTAAATGTTGGAGTAAAGATAAGCCTTCGTTTAATCCCGCGATGCCATTTTGATGCTGGCGGATCAGCGTAAACCACGCGCAAGTTTGTAAATCAGCGCCGTTTTGGTTGAATAAGGACAAACATAGCCCATGAGCTCGCGCCCAGTCTACATCAGGGCGGGCGGGGTGAAAGCGTTTATTTAATTCTTCTTTGAGCGCAGCAAAATCAGCCAGCGTGCGCGGGTCGCCACCAAGGCGCAATGTGTTTAAATCTGGATTCATAGTCTTCTCACGCTGTCGTCGGTTTAAATCGTATCGAATTGTTTTTTTAGATGGTGCACGAGAATGCGTCCATCCGGCATAAACTCAGTGCCATAGCGGATCAAACCTTGCTCATGTAATTCAACCTCAAGGGCGTAATGGAGTGCCCCAAAGCGGTTTTGTGGTAATAAAACTAAAGAGAGTGATTTGATGCGGGGCTCATACTTGAGTAACGTTGTCGATAAAATGGTCATCATATTGTGAGCGGTACCGGGGAGACCTTGGATCATTTTACTCATATCAGGTAACCCGTAGTCGGGAAGATGCTCGATACTGCCCGCTCTGGCGTTGAGAATGCGGCGAATATTGTCCATCACAGAGACCATCACTTGGTCATGTTCTGGGATAGCATCAATATCCAATCCACCCGCAAAATACCCCGTCAACATTTCATATAATGAAGGTTGGGACATGCTATTTTTCTCCAAGTGGTTTCAAGGTCATGGAGTTATCCGCGAGGGTGAGTAAGCGTGGGTCATCCGGTAGTAACCGCTTTTTGGGGATCACCACGCGCCAGTCGTCGGTAATAAGGTCAGGGTGATGGAACATCACGGCGACGGCAACAAATTCAGCGCCGTCTTCAAGGGGCATATCGAGGGAAATCGACTCACCTGGACGAATACGTAAATCTTTTTGGACCACGAGAGAGGATTTGAGTACTTGGCTATCTTTGGCAAATAACGACGCGTAATCACTCTCATCAAAGCTTTCCGTATCTTTTAATTGATATACGCGAATGATGGTGGACAGCGATGCGCCTGTATCATCGGTATTGAGTGCTTCACGCGCCACGAAATCGAGATGGACGACTTTCACTTGCTTATAAAATATCGCGTTTGCTGCACTGCGAGTGCCATCACTGACCATTTGAGTGAGCCCGCATCCAGCGAGGTTTAATGCAGTCAGAAGCACCAATGTTTTGCCGCAAAATGGCAATAAAGGGATGTGTTTCATAGGGGAGTCCCAGAATTAGAATCGATAATTAGCGTAATGTGAGGGCGGCGTAGAGTGTAATGTTGCCGATAATCGCTGATAGCGCCCTAAATTTAAGGTAATAATGTGTTCTCGGGGAGCGGCATTAGGCGCGAGTGCACCCATTGCGGCAGTACGTCCCAGTTGAACACCTTGGTGAGATTGCGTGCTTAACGTTGCGTTAGGGAGCAACTTTCTGGGTAATTTGAGACAAAGACGCGCATTGACTCTTGACCCTAGGTAGACATGCAATAGCGCCATTAAGTCTTGATACAGCTGCCCATCTGGCAGCCAATTACGGGCTTCATCAAAGTTATCAGTCTGTAAGGTAATCAAAATTTGGCTGTTTACATCGGTAGAATACTGACCTAAAACGGGTTTATTGGTTAAGGTCATCGGTGTTCTGCACGATAACCTCGTTTGAGTAGCTTGCTCGATGCGCCGCGGGTCATGGGGTTTGATTTTTACGTGAGTGTCAGGCGCGAGTAATTTAACGAGTGACACAACGCCTTCTGCGGTGCGGGTTGGAAAACGCAATGTACCCAATAGGGCGAGAAAGCGGGATAAAGGCGCTTGCACATGTTGGGCAGTGCCTGGGACTCCTAAGCCAATTAAGCCATATAAATACTGGGAAGTTTCATCTTCGCCACCTGCGGAAAAGGTCGCTGGATAGGAATATTTTCGCCAAATACGGTAAAATTGAGTCGTGAGCCGATGGTTAAAAATATCCAAAAAATCCGTAAGCGATTCGGTGCCTTCCCGTTGTTGCGCGATGTCATCGAGGTAGGCGGTGGGTAACGGCGATGTGACGCCATATAACCCTAAAAAGGTCGTTCGAATACTGGGCGTATTGCTATCTCGGTAGCGGTCTTCAATGTCGATACCTTTAATTTCGGTGACAGGAAAACCCATCCCACGATGGGGACGAAACCGGATAATATCTGTCTTCGGGTCTTGGGTGCTACCAAGTGGCGGGCGTTGTTTATTACTCTGTTCTAGCAGCTGGCAAAACCGATAGAAGTTAACCCGTGGTAGACGCTCCCCTAGCGCATCAAAAAGCTGATTTACTGAGGATGGTTCTCTGTCCATGTGAGACTATTTCCTGTTGGTAAAATATGGAGAGTCAATTGGTTAAATAGATGCACGTCGGTGTACAGTGCGAAAAAGCGGTTGAGCATTTCACCAAAGAGATGAATATCACCTTCACCGTTAAATCCGTTGCTATCAAGGGTGATATCGATGGCGATACCACGCTGTAAAAAGCCCTTTTCGAAGCGCTCGATAAGGTGCTGTTCAACGTGGATCATGGCATCGAGTTTGCGGCTGTTTAAATCATCCTCTCGCCAGTCATAGAGCGCCAATGTGCCGCGTAATACTTCTACGTTATCCATCATATTGAGGAAACTGGCGCCAAGGTGGCTGAGAACGCGCCAATGGAAACGGTCTTCGGCTGGGGGATAGCAAGGCAGGGTTGGCTTGCATAAGTTGCGAACTTGCAGCTGGTTTTGTTGTGTTTCTTCGGTTCTGTCTAGCAATGTACTTTGCAGCGCTTTGCGTGGAAGTTGCCCGTTAGTGCCGGTTAATTGCAAAGATAAGGTTTCACTTTCAAGGGCGGCGGTCGGCTGTTCACGTTCTCCGCCTAAAATCAGCCATGTATCATGCAACCCACTAACACCGCGCTTAACACGAGTGTGGTAGTAGTGTTCTGGTGCATTGCGGCGCAACATGCCGCCTCGATGGCGAAAGCTGCTGAATGGGACATAGTGAATGTGTTCACCTCGCCTTGTACCATGAACCGTATCGACAGCATAAATTTCGGTATGCCCATCTTGTAGGCGGCGGGGACGCAGTAAATATTCACTTTCTAACCCGTTAACGGTAAGAGGGTCCGCTTCAATATTGAATAAGTTGATCACCGGAACGCTGTGCAATTTTAGGTTATCGCGACTTAATGGAATGTCGCTATCCCACAAGGTATCGAGCACAATCTCCAGTTCAAAGTGACTTAATCCTTCAGGTAATTGAATTTCACCAAGCCCGTTTAAGTTGACGAAGAAAAACTTTTCGCGAAAAGAAAAATACTCTAGCAATAACTGGTAGCCACTGAAGGTACTATCTCCTTTGGGCCACAATTGATCTTCTTCCGCAAATCCTCCGGGAGAAAACCACAGCGGTAAACGAACTCGGTCAGGGGATGATGGTAAACGGATATAGGTCGCTGCGACGTGTTTGGTGAGAGCTAGATGCAGGGCGTAAGTGGTCGGGACGTCACCCGCTAAATAGAAGGAAATGGCACCAAGAGGGCTCTGTTTCCAATCGACCAGTTTTGCACAATCGAAGCGTAATCGGATCATGGAACGCCCATCAGGCTCAGTGGTTAAATTCACTGTTGATAGCGTAATGGGGTTTAAGGTTAAATCCCGCGTGGTGCGGTAACGACAAACGGTTTTCTTCTCACCAATAGGGCGTGAAAGTACTTCAAAATTGGCAGGGATCACCGACGATAATTTCATATCGTGAATATCCGGTGCAAGTTCAACCACGGACAGGGAAGGGATGGTTTGTAAATAATGAGGCCAAAGTAGACTGACTAATCCTTCCGTTAATTCCGGTAAATCATCATCAATTTTTTGGCGAAGTTGCCCCATCGAAAAAGCAAAACCTTCAAATAATCGCTCAACAAAAGGGTCGGGAATGCCGGCTTTGTCTAAATCCAATAGTGCCGCCCGGTCGGGGTGAGCTTGGGCGAACTCTTTTGCAGCTTCGCGTAGATAGCGCATTTCTGCATCATAATAGCGAAGGGTTAAATCATCCATTCGTATCACTCTCACTGATTAATTTAAGGGTAGAGTACTAGCGCTCGGACAGGATCTAAGCGAGTTAATTGAGCCAATAATTCAGACATTTGGTGATGTAACTCGGCCTTATCCGGTGTGTTACGTTGTGCTTTACCGCGCAGAAGTTGTAATTGGCGGGCTTTGACTTCAAACAGGGAATGCGGCTCCCAATCAGCCAGTTGCATGTGCTCAGCGCGATTATCTAATTCACGCAATAAGTTCAGTGCCAAATCATGACGGGCAAACTGCTCTGCCACTCTTGCCATTACCAATTGCAATAGCCATTTTTGGCGGGTGGTCTGAATATTCGGACGAGACATTAACCATGCTAGGGCGGCTTCTACCCCTTCGGTATCGGCTTGCGTTAATGCTTCTTGCTCTAAGGCAAATATCGAGCCGTTATCATCGTCATCTGCGCCTTGAACGGGCATGTGATGGAGGGACTGAATATTGTCTTCTAGAATCTGCTGTTTGATCCACACTAACGTGACTTCATCAGCGAAAGGCGTGCCATCTTCCCAAGCGAGATTTTCTAACCCCGGTAGGCGCAATAAAAACTGTTTTAAATCCGAGGCAATAACGTCCGCCCAACCATCCCAAGGCGCGGGAGATTTACTGAGTGCTTGATGTAAGTACCATTGAACATCTAACCAAAAATGGTTAACGCCTTCAGCAAATAACCGGTCGGCTTGTTCGGTGAGTTCTAACCAGTTTTGTTGCAAATATAAACGTTTTAATTGGGCTTTCGCATCCGAGCGCGGTGGCGCTAAACGTGTGCAACCATGCTGGTTCTGAGGTGGCGATTGGTGTAGGGTATCCCAACGGACGGATTTCATCAGTCGATGACCTGACAGCCAACCGTTGGGTTGATTACGTAGATAATTGGCGAGCACTTTTGCTTGGTCGAGCAGTTCGCGACCCGATTGGATGGGGGCGATAGGGCTGATACCCGAGGCCGTTTGCTTTGTCGCGACATTTTCCGACGCTTTGATATTTTGCGGGACGACGCTATCAGCCCCTCCCGATTGGGCGAGTCGATTTTCTAAGGCGCGTAAGAGGGGAGCAAGGCTAGGGCGGCTTGCTTCATCCCATGTATTAAACTCATCCACTATCGCGCTAAGTAGCGCCACAATGCGGGAAAATTCGTTGCTATCCACCTCAGGGTAGAGAGATAAGCTGTCGAGGACACGTTGACCTGCCAGCCATTCGATGGCGGCTTTTCGGCTATTTGGACGCGAAGGCAGTAGGCTGTCATGGTAGCGATGCAGTAATCCTGCGAGTAGACCGAGTCCATCGGCTAATCCCGTTTCCCCTTCACGATGCAAACGCGCCCAAATATAGTAGGTGATAACTCGCGCATCTTTGCAGACGTTGGTCAGGAGGTTCTCGGCAAGGGCGCAAATTAACTCCGTATCCGAGCCTGAAAGTTTGTTGACTTCTTCTTTCATGCGTTCGAAGTCATCGTCATAACCGGGGTCATCCCCCATTGGATTTTCGGCGGTAATGGGCAGTAGCCAGCGCTCCCATAGTGCCACTTGTTGCTCAACAAGCAGGTTAGCGGCAAGCGGATTTCCAGTAAAGCAAGCGGTGCGCAAAGCAGTTAATAAAGGCATAGGTGATGTCCTATCGATGGCTAATCCAAAAAGATTTTTTCAGGTAGAACGAAATTGCGTAGTTTTAATAGTGCCAGCGGGCCTTGACCCATTTCGGTGCGCAGTTGGTAATTCAACGTGTTGCCATCCGGTGTTACCCACGAAACGGTATAGCTACTGGTGCTGCCTGCATAAGGCGCAACGTTGGCCGTTTCGAGTAAACGGATCAGACCCCAAACACCGCGATGATCGCCATAGAGTCGGGTTCCCGAAGACGTGGTCATCCAGGTTAATGATGCCCCTGACGCGACCGTGTCCGCAGGCCAAACAAAGCGTTGCCATTCAGGGAATTGGTTATCGTAAGTAAGATTTTGCTTATCGATCACCAATATCGTCTGCATCACGTTTTTACTGGTGCCCGGGCGCATTTCAAAATAGAGACGCGCTTCCCCGTTCGCGAAAGCCACATCACCTAACTCTGTCAGGGTATTTAGCGCGGTTAAAAAAGCAGGATTAAA
Source organism: Providencia sp. PROV202 (assembly GCF_028479565.1). Taxonomy (NCBI): domain Bacteria; kingdom Pseudomonadati; phylum Pseudomonadota; class Gammaproteobacteria; order Enterobacterales; family Morganellaceae; genus Providencia; species Providencia sp. PROV202. The sequence continues at coordinate 95,629 of NZ_JAMPNV010000022.1, forward strand.
GCGTAAGCCTTGTGCATTCGTACTATTCGGTACCCAGTGATTGCCTTCTTTGTGTAATACGCCTTGCAAACGTGTTTCTAAGAATCGTTGGATACGGCCATTATCAGGACGCAGATATTGCGCCATTAATGGTAAGGAGATATCGCTTTGGGTATTTTTGAGCGGATAGCGTCCGCCGAAAGCGTTGTTCCACTCACTGACAATGGCATTTTGCCATTCGCTATTAATGCCTTGGGCGGTTGGTGTGAGCAATTGCTGCCACGCTTGGGTCATCGGCTCGACCAACAGTGCATCCCCAAAGCTTTGCCACTCTTGCCCAAAGCTGGCGGCAATCAAACTGCCCATATCCCGCGCTTCGGCAAAATCGACATTTTTACCTTCTAGAATACTTTGTGCGAAGGATTGAGACATCGCTTGCGGATCCGGCGCATTAACCACTTGCTGAAGCTTTAATCGTACGCGAGTGATACGGGTGAGATAGGCTTGTAGGCTGAGGTTATCGCTTGTTTGCGTGGTGGCTTGCGGATCCACAAAACTCAGAACAGGGGCAAAGGTATCTTCAAGTGGACCCGTAAAGTCGGCTTTCTGACTAATGACGGGTTTTTGTTCTTTGTTGAGCAGGTCTTTCGCGGAGTTCATAAAGGAATCGGCGAGCTTTTCTTGCTGGCGCCCGGTTTTCCCTTGATAAGCCACGGTATTCATCAATGCAATGACCGGTGACTGGCGCACATCGCTCATCAAAGATAACTGGTCAATAGTATCGGACAAACTTTCAGTATGGCGCCATTGCAGACTATTGAGGAAGTTTAACCAGCTATCAGAAAAATCAGCAAAATAGCGTTCGGTGAGCTGCTGTTTAAGCACATCTGGCGAAATATCTTGGCTAAGTTCATGCTGGCTATCACTCAATACCCAATCAATTTCATTGCGGCGGGATTCAACCACTTTTTTGATGGCGGGTTGAATAGATTCTTCCCATGCTTTGCGGGTAAAAATTCCCGACACAAACTCATCGGTGGTGAATAAAAAGCTGGCATCGGTATCGCCGGTCATATCATCTAAGGTCATATCTGGGAACTGATGCTGCGCTTGTAATAATACTTCTTGATACAGCGTGGCACTTTCGCTGCGTTGACCAATTTGTCGAATGAGTAAAGTACGGCTTTGATTAATTAGGTTATTGTTGGCGGTTAACTGCCATTCAGGATGCTTCGGTAGCTGCTGGGCATAGAACATGAGTAATTCTTTGCCGAGGGTTTGCCATTCGCCTTCGTTCATCCCTTGCGGGACGGGAAGGGTAGTGAGCACGCTATCAGTAAAAAACGCGGGATCCATGCGTTCAGGGGTACTCATCATTAAGTAGGTTTTTAGGGTTTGATACGCCCCTTGGGTGGCTTGACGACGGTCATCACTGTTAGGGGATAACTGGGCATAGGCTTGTAATTGTTGAGTTAACTGTTGAGCGATGGTATCCCGCAAAGGCGGTAATACCGTTTGTTGATATAGCGGCCATAAATGGGCTAATAGTGGCTGATTACTGTTTAGCCCGAAATGGAGCCAGAAAGGCACAGAAGTTTGTTCACGATGATTGAGTAAGCCTAAGGTTTGCTGAAAATCATACTGGGCTTTGAGGCGTTCAGTCTCCGGTAATTGGTTGTTAGCAGCGACGCTCGCGCTTTGGTAGCTTTCTTCGATAAGCTGGCGATTGGCGAAGTAAGAGACAATCATGCCTGCGCCCCATAAGGTCATGGCGGTAGCGGCGCCATATTGAACGAGGCGTTTTTTGTCAAAGCCTAAAGAGGCAGGCTGTAAACCGGATGCCAGTTCAGATTGCACATTCAACCAGCTTTTCCAGCGGGTATCAGGGTGCCAACTATTTGGCAAACGCTGCTGATTTAACGGATTGATACAAGGGCTAAATGTGATGCCGGAAAAAGGCAGCGTACGTAATTGGGTATTGAGTGGGGCTAATGCAGTCGCAAGCTGCTGGCTGCCACCGTTTTGTAGAAATTGGGCTAAGGCGAGCAGATAGGTGTGTTTCTGTTCACGCAATAACGCTTGGGTTCCGTTGATCACAAGAGCGGGGATCAGGCTTAATAAGCTAGGGGATAGCGCCTCGGCAGGCATATTTTGTTCTGTCATGCAGAGAATAGCGGGCGTTTCAACAGCGCTAAGGGATTGTTGGTCACTGACACTCCATACCCAAACTGGCGCACGCCAACCTAATTCTTGGAAGAGGTTTTGGATAGTACGCCCGGCGTTATGGGCTGTTGCGGTATTGAGGTTAGTGAAAGTAACGCTATTGTCTAAAAGCTGGGACGAAATGCTGTTTTCAGTCACCCAAATCACGCCATCGAGCGGACGACGTCGGCGTAGGTGTTTGAGGGTTTCTAGTCGCTCTGAATCTATAGAACTCCCGATATCACCACCGTAGATGAGTAGGGTTCCATCACATTCTTGCCAGATTTCTTGTGTCAGGCTAGGGGCCAGTTTTTCGACGGCGGAGTGGGAGCCGAGGAGGAGCTGAATGGAGACTTTAGAATGCCAGAAAGTGCCGTATTGGGATTTTAGGGTATTTAGGACTTCTAACAATAAAACATTCTCTATGTCATCATGATTTTTAATGAGATTATCTGAGGCTTTTTTTGTACCACTATAAGCTTGTTTACCAATCCAGCGGCTAACAGTAAAAACAATAATAGAAGCCAAGCCAATAAAACCAGTTACCCATACGAGGGTATTCAAAGCATCATATTGTTTTTCCGAATTAGGCTGAATTTCTAATATTTCTGGTGAGAAATAAAGAATGAAGCCAAGGGTTATAGCTATGCTGAATAACACTAATAGAATAACCCATGGTTTTTCTAAATTTTTTAGTATGGAGATTAAATAAGATTTCATATCGTGGCTCCAGATACGATGAAAATAAAGTAATTAATGTGTTTCAATGTAATGAAGCATTAAATTCCGATTGGAGGGGTAACTGTCCAAACAAATATTTCATTATTTTGATGTGTAATCGCAAGTTGGGCTGCTTCGGTTTTTATTAAACATGAAGTACTAATATAAAGGTTAACCCAAGGGGAGGCATGCTGAGTACAGCCAATAATATTATCAATACTATATAAAGGAATTTTCCTTCCGCTTTCGGTAAATAGAACTTCTGTTCTAGTGTTATCCAGATTACTGATTGAAAAAGCATTAAGAAAAATAGACTTTACTTTGGTTAGCCCGACATTCCCCCAAAGGAGAGCATTATCAATAGATTTACTTAACTCCAGCGTATTGTGCTTATGCTGAGGTATAGATTCAGGTCGGTGAATAAAAGCGATATATTTGTTAAGCGTTTTTTTAGGTGATGATAATAAATGAGCTACACTAACCTCTGTATATTTATCAATGGGTTGTTTAATCAGATGAAGGTTTATAGTGAGTAGGTATTCAAAATCATAGATTTTATCTAACCAGTTATCTACAATGCTAATTGGGATATGTTCTTTATAATTAATACTGAATGGCCTTTCGAGTAATTGAGAAACTTCTTGATTAATTTGTTTAGTATCACTTTCATTTAGAATAATACTTTCTCCAATCGAAACTAAAATATTTAATGATACATTGTTTGATAGACATTTGATTGCGGTTAGCATTGATGGCTCACTAATTAACGCTTTAATTCTATTGATGACTCTTTCTACATCTGAAGTGTTGCTATCAATGAACTGAGCACAATAACTTGCTTTACCGTTGATGAGGTTAGGGGGCAAAAGAGATGTTTTACTGGTAATTATTTGTGTTGATAAATCTTTGCAGTTTGTTATGTGAGGAAGAATCATGGCTTGTGCTAAAAGTGTAACTTTTCTTTGGCCTATCGATATTCTTTTATCTTTATCTATTTGTCTTTGTGTATCCCATCCATCAGCTGCCCATTTATTAAAAAGAAAAAACATATATCTAACAGAATATAAACCTAGCCAAATTATGAGGGTAAAAATGAGTAAATTAAACTCTGGTATTTTTTCTATTAACGACTGGGAAACTAGCAATCGATGTGAAATATAAATGACTACTGATAATAAAACAAAAAAAATGCCCCATTGTTTAATTGATGGGAAATCTTGACGTTTTGCTTTTGGCGGTAGTGATAATAAATCAACAGGCATCAGTTTAGAGGCTCGCTTTGGCATTAGGAAGAGAGGAAATCAATGTGCAGCCACAGCTACATTTATGACCATCAAATGCAATAGGTAAGCCATTATCTAGAAATGTTGGATGTCCTTGGGAAATCACTACATTATTATGCCCTTTTTTAGGGCATGATACGGGGTCACCTAAGCGGGCGACACCAATGCCGTTAAATACCATTGATGAAGAACCTGATAATACTTGACCACCACTTGTATTTTCATCACCAATACGAATAATACCTTTCATGATAAAAGCCCTTTACGATTTGCTATTGGAAAATGATAGAGACGGCTTTAAAGTAAAATACACATTTGAAGAGAATTGAATAATAAATATAATTTCCATTCATAATAATTAAAAAAATGCTTTCCAAAGATTTTTTGGGTTCATCGAGGCATTAAGAATATATGGGTCATCTTTCTCTATCGGACATTGAGCCTGGATAGACTCAGGCCAGACAGGGCGACGGCTGGTTAAAATTGCGATATAACGAGGTAGCGCAAATAAAAAGGCTAACGGTACTGTGATAGGAAACAGGATCACAGGTGTACCATTATGTTGTGTCATGGAGTAGAAGAAGGTAAATCCAAAACTCTCTTTTTTATTTGCTATTGGTAAACAAAAAGGAATGCGTTCTTTCATACCTTGTGGGCCTTCTTCCATATAACGACGCACAAATTCCCAATGGGCTTTCAGTTCGTCAAGATTGTTATGTGATGAAGGTAGACAAAAGGTATCGATAATCGTGATGCCATCATCTGCCAATACATGCCCACTAATATAATAATCCTTGCCGATTTCTTTGCGATGATTTAGTCCTGTCGTGAAAAATACGTTTTGCCAAGGAGCTGTAAAGATAGAGCCATCAATACGTGTCGCGTGTATCAACTGGTTTTTACGATCAAACCGAATAGGGTAATGAGTCCATGCGAACCACTCTTTTTTTAATAAGAATAACATCCAAAGACCTATCGGAAGAAATGTAAAGGCAATAAGAGAAGTTGCTAACAAGCTGTCTACTTCATAATCAGACTGTATAATGGTATCAATAATTACCCAGATAAAGGCTCCGATAAATGCAAAGGAAAAGATAAATGCAACTAAAGATAATATCCCTTTTGATGAATAGAATTTATCTACTATTTCCAAGTAATTAGAATTTATCGTAATAACTTTTAAATCCGGCATGAGTTGTTTCGTATCGATATTTACTCGTGTTTTTTGCTCTAATTTCCCTGCAAGTTCACTTTCATTTAATGGTCTATTAATTTTAAATTGTGGAAATAATCCGTAATAATCCATATTTATTGTCCTATTGCGCGTTTAAACTGTTCCATTTCCATCCACATTTGCTTTATACGCTTCTTTCCTCATAAGACGTGATAGCGTAAAGAAAACTAAAGATCCAGAAATCAATATTAAGGTACTGGCAAACGTTATCTTAAACAGTTGAGCTTGATAGCTTAAGCTGACAAACCGTTCTAAGTGATGGGGTGAAAAATATAAAATGAGACATAGAACAATGCCAATAATAATGAGGGGTAATAATATTATCCAAGGTTTCTTTAATGCGTTTATAAGTAATGAAACTCGCATATCCGTGCTCCGAATTTTAAACAATACAAATCAATAACGGTATTATGACAGGGCGATGAGTGTGGTGTAGGAGGGATCGGGTTCATCAATGACAAGTTGTGGTTGGCGATGTTTTTCACAGAGTGTTGCGCTGATAAATACATTAAGCCACAACGTAGTGTGCCCGGAATGGCCTATTACCTGATTAATATCAATGAGTTTAAAATGACTGTAATGGGTGAGTAAGGAAACGTTATTGATGACGAATGAGCGCTCTTTTTCACTCGGTGCGGTTAACCAAAGGTGTTTGATTTTTGTGGGGGAAGTATTCGCCCAAAGGATTGCCGTCTCTAACTTCTCATTGAGTGAGTTCTTATTCATATCTGTGATGACTTCGGGTCGATGAAGATAGGCAGTAAACGTATTGTGAGTTTCTAATGATGACGAAAATAATTGCGCCAGTGCGACTTCACTTTGGTGATTGATTGGGGCATCGAATAAATAGAGATTAATCAATAGTACGGTATCATATTGGCGAAGATTATCTAACCAGCTATCGATGAATAATGAATCAACGTTTTGCTGGTAATGTATTTTAAAAGGCCTGGCTAAGTGATTCACGAATTGTTCGTGAAGATGTTGTTTATCTGTTTCACTCAGTTGAATGTTTTGCCCGAGCGACAGGATGACAGTCAGTTCTCTTTGTTCTGAAAGTTGGTGAATATGGGCGCTAAGTGCAGACGTATTCAGTAACTGATTAAGCCGATTGATAATTCGATTCAACAGGGGGGCGTGAATATCAAAAAAATGGGCGCTATAAATACAGCGGTCATTATATTCACTCGGTAAAAGGCGTGTTTTTTTTGCCTCCAGTATTTGTGTGGATAAATCACTGCAATGAATGACGTGAGGTAAAACCAGCGATTGGGAGAGTAAGGTGATTTTTCGTTGCCCTAGCGCTATTCTGTATTGTTTATCTCTTTCCCTTTCATTATCCCAACCATCCGCCCGCCATTTTCCAAGCAAATAGATAAAATACCGGATGGCATAAAAACACCCCCATACGGCTAATGTGAGAAAAAATAGATAAAGGGTTGGTTTTGAATCCGCATCTGAATAAAGAAGGTGATTAACGAGATTCAGTAGCAAAAATATTGAGACAAAAAACGTTCCCCAACGTTTTATTGACGGGAGGGCGGGTCTCGCTGCTCTATCGGGTAAGGAGCGTAAGTCAACGGGCATATTTTTAACTCGTACTGGCATTAGAAAGAGAAGAGATTAATGTGCATCCGCAACTGCATTTATAGCCATCGAAGGCAACGGGGATGCCATTATCGGTAAAGGTGGGATGCCCCTGCACAATGACGGCATTATTGTGCCCTTTTTTAGGACAATCAACGGGGTCACCTAAGCGTGCGACGCCAATACCATTAAATATCATGTGGGAGGAACCCGAGACGACGCATCCTCCACCTGTTGTTTTATCGCCAATTCTAATGATACCTTTCATCATGTCTCCTCCATTGTATCGAAATCATCACCATTAAAAAAAGGTTCTCCACAAGTTTTTGGGATTGGTGGTGGCATCTAAGCGGTAGGGGTCATCTTTATCGACAGGGCATTGAGCTTGGATGGATTCAGGCCAAATAGGGAGGCGACTGGTAAGAATACCAATATATCTGGGTATACTAAAGATGAATGCCAACGGTATAAATAAAGGGAAAAGTAGAATTGGTGCTCCTTTATATAAGGACATTAAATAGAAAAAAGTAAAGGAATAACGCTCTTTTTTCTTGTCAATCGGTAAACAAAAATCAATTTGTTGAATAAGATCTTGAGGTCCTTCTTCCATGTATCGACGCACAAATTCCCAGTGAGACATCACAGCATGTAATTTTGGATGGGATAAAGGCAGGCAGAATGTATCAATAATAGTGATACCATCATCCGCGAGAATATGACCGCTAATGTAATAATCATTTCGAATAGATTTTTGGTAATTTAATCCGGTTGTGAAAAAAATATCTTGCCATGGCACAGTGAATACTGAACCATCAATTCTATGAACATGAACCAATTGGTTTTTACGATCAAATCTAATGGGATAGTGTGTCCAGGCAAACCATTCGGTGCGGAGTAAGAACACCATAAATCCACCTAGAGGAATAGATATTATACTTATACCTATAATGAAAAAAATTTTACTAGATGAATATTCATTAAGCAAAATAGTTGATATTGCTACCCAAAAAAGAAAACCCCAAATTAATATAGTGCTTATTGAAGTTAAAAAACTCATATAACCACGACCTGAGTAAAATTTATCAACCAACTCTAAATAATGTGAATTAATTTGAATCACAGTCAGGTCAGGTATTACTTCTTCGTGAGTTAACTCAATCCGTCTATTTTGGTCAAGGTGCCCTTCACGTTCTTTGTTGGTAAGTGGACGGTTAAGCTTAAATTTGGGGTGTAATCCATAAATATCCATAATTGTTATCCTATTGCACGTTCAAAGGCATCCATTACAATTCATTGGTATTCTTCAATTTAGCCTTAATGCGCTGGTTCGCTGATTGCTGTTTATCATAACGGGCTTGATAGATATCCAGTGGCTCATTC
>NZ_JAMPNV010000023.1:0-60125 GCF_028479565.1 Providencia sp. PROV202
AATAAGGATTGTTTAGCATCGCTGAACGAACAACTTCCATGTTATTTTTTAATCTATCAGAAGCATATTCAAGCAAACTACCATTCTGTTTCACTGCAAGAGCCACTATATCTTCGTTATCTTTTAACCCATCAGAAACATATTTAAGCAAACGACCATCCTGTTCCACTGCAAGAGCCACTATATCTTCGTTATCTTTTAACCCATCAGAAGCATATTTAAGCAAACGACCATCCTGTTCCACTGCAAGAATCACTATATCTTCGTTATCTTTTAACCTATCAGAAGCATATGCAAGCAGACTACCATCCTGTTTCACTGCAAGAGTCACTATATCTTCGTTATCTTTTAATCGTTTAGACACATATCTAAATATGTTGGGATATTCAAGCATAAGCTTAGACACAACTAATTCATCATCTTTAATTTCATCTGATGCATAGGTAAATGAATCAGGATTGTTTAGCATCGCTGAACGAACAACTTCCATATCATTTTTTAATCTATCAGAAGCATATTCAAGCAGACTACCATCCTGTTTCACTGCAAGAGTCACTATATCTTCGTTATCTTTTAATCGTTTAGACACATATTTAAATATCTTAGGATATTTAAGCATAAGCTTAGACACAACTAATTCATCATCTTTAATTTTATCTGATGCATAGGCAAATGAGTAAGGATCATTTTGTATCGCTGAACGAACAACTTCCATATCATTTTTTAATCTAGCAGAAGCATGTATCAATGCAGTAGAATCATACTTAGATAGTTGAAGAATTTTATCTTTATTATCTATATCGGCTTTAGAAAATACAGTACCGTATTCTGTTAATAGGGTTGTCGACACCTGTTTTGAATAAAAGCTTCGAGGTACCTTTACTTCAGGTCTATAAATACCATTGATTAATCTATTAAGTGCCTTCTCATTTGAAGTAGAAAGTAAATACGCTCTATCTAACTGAGGTAATTTACGAAATAATTTAATTAGAGACAAACCTATACCAGTTTTAGTATCTTTACCTAAAAACATAGATTGTTTATTTGGCGTTTTTTCTAAATCTATCAATTTATAGCTTTCATCGCTTAAGCCTGGAATATGTTGCCGAACACGTCCAATTTTATCACTCAATTGTTCTCGAAGACTCATCCAAGCCACTTGTTCAAATACAGGCTGATCAAAACTAGTGCTATATATTGTATAACCAAAACGGCTTTTTCGCTTTTCAACCTCACTTCCTGGCTCTAAAGCAAAAAAGACGAAATCATCATTTGCAAGTTTATCGACATCATCTTTCGTTGAATTCAGCTTACAGAAATCTATATTTTTCGATTCCAATTTTTTCCTTGAAAATATTTCCAATGCCCCTGATGGTTTAATAATACTGGCGTTTGATGCATGTGTAACAATAAACGGTGTAGCTTGGACATACTTGAGAAATTCTATTTCTTGGCTATCTAATCGAGAAAGGCTTCGATATAATCCCCTTAAATTATCCTTCGATACTTTTTTCATATAATCAATACCAGTAACTAATTCATTATTAAAATCTTTCCCCCACATTTCACCGTGCGTAAACATATGACCATACGACTTATCAGAAATCACCTTACGCAAATATCGAGTTATAATATTAGACGATTTATTTTTAATTCTACTACCCTCAAGGTCATTCATACTCTGCATATAAGGAAAACATACACTCGAATTAGTTACCTTTATATTATCTCTATTATTTCCTATTTTTTCTTTTCGTGAACACTGATTAAAGCTAGATTCAATTTTTAACATATATCACCCTTATAATTAAATGAAAACTTACAATATCTATAATGTAACTATTGACATCTACATATTCTATTTATTAATGAGTTACAGGTATTTAATAAAATGATGACTTACCACCGATGTATCATTTTTATGGCTGATTTTGTAAAATAGCTTCGTTCTTCGAGGGAAGTATTGACATAAAAGCAAGAACAATTACAGTTAGGCACAATAATTTCAATACCTATCAAGATGAAATTATGAAGAAAAAACACTCACCCTTATGAGCACTTTTAGAAATGTTTTATACTAGCTCGATAGGTTAAAGAGTTTTCATATTTTTCTTATTAAAACAAAAGGTAAATCAAATTGGCTCAATACGTTTATAGTATGTATCGAGTGGGAAAAATTGTTCCACCGAAACGTCATATTTTAAAAAATATCTCTCTGAGCTTCTTCCCGGGGGCTAAGATCGGTGTTTTAGGTCTCAACGGTGCAGGTAAATCCACATTACTGCGCATCATGGCAGGTATTGACACAGACATTGAAGGGGAAGCACGCCCTCAACCCGGCATCAAAATTGGCTATTTACCACAAGAACCAAAACTGAATCTTGAGCACACAGTACGTGAGGCGGTTGAAGAAGCGGTAAGTGAAGTCAAAAATGCGCTAACTCGCTTAGACGAAGTGTATGCGCAATATGCCGATCCTGATGCTGATTTCGACAAACTGGCGAAAGAACAAGGTCAACTGGAAGCAATTATTGCCGCACAAGATGGTCATAACCTCGATAACCAACTGGAACGTGCTGCTGATGCATTGCGTCTTCCGGCTTGGGATGCCGTCATCGGAAACTTGTCTGGGGGTGAACGCCGCCGTGTGGCTATCTGCCGCCTGCTGCTGGAAAAACCAGACATGCTACTACTCGACGAACCAACCAACCACTTGGATGCGGAATCCGTGGCTTGGTTAGAGCGTTTCTTGCATGACTACGAAGGCACTGTTGTGGCAATTACCCATGACCGTTACTTCCTCGATAACGTTGCAGGTTGGATCCTTGAACTTGACCGTGGTGAAGGTATTCCATGGGAAGGTAACTACTCTTCTTGGTTGGAACAAAAAGATGAACGTCTGGCGCAAGAAGCGTCAACGGAAGCAGCTCGTCGTAAGTCTATCGAAAAAGAACTTGAGTGGATCCGTCAAAACCCGAAAGGTCGTCAATCGAAAGGTAAAGCACGTCTGGCTCGCTTTGAAGAGCTTAATAGCGTGGAATATCAAAAACGTAACGAAACCAGCGAACTGTTTATCCCACCTGGACCACGTTTAGGTGACAAGGTTATCGAAGTGGAAAACCTGAGCAAGTCTTATGGTGATCGCGTACTGATCGATAATCTGAATTTCTCTATTCCGAAGGGTGCAATCGTGGGGATCATCGGTCCAAACGGTGCGGGTAAATCTACCCTGTTCCGTATGATTTCCGGTCAAGAGCAGCCAGATTCCGGCTCAATCACCTTAGGTGATACTGTGAAGATTGCCTCTGTGGATCAGTTCCGTGATGCAATGGATGACAGCAAAACTGTGTGGGAAGAGATTTCCAACGGTCAAGACATCATGCGTATCGGCAACTTCGAGATCCCAAGCCGTGCTTATGTTGGCCGCTTTAACTTTAAAGGCGTTGACCAAGGTAAACGCGTAGGTGAGCTATCTGGTGGGGAGCGTGGTCGTTTACATCTGGCAAAACTGCTGCAAGTTGGCGGTAACGTACTGCTGCTCGATGAACCAACCAACGACCTCGACGTTGAAACCTTACGCGCACTGGAAAACGCCCTGTTAGAATTCCCGGGCTGTGCAATGGTGATTTCCCATGACCGTTGGTTCCTTGACCGTATCGCAACGCACATCATCGACTACCAAGATGAAGGCAATATCACCTTCTTCGAAGGTAACTTCTCTGAGTACGAAGATTACAAGAAACGCACTTTAGGTGCGGATGCGCTGCAACCGCACCGCATTAAGTACAAAAAAATGACCAAATAATTCGTTTATTACGATCGAAAACGGCCCCTTCGGGGCCGTTTTTTTATGCGGAAAGCGAATCATCCAGCATCAATAATTGCTGAACCAAAGAAACGCACTCTAAGAAACGCGAATCGTAGTCCGACGACTCCACATGCACAAATTCAATATTATTTTTCTTCAGCATTTCAATCAGTAATGTTTGAAACTCCATTCGGTCTTTATCACTGCCTAAGCTGCGCAGACCATCCGCTACCCATGGGGTATTATTTTCCAGCAAGATAACGAGATCAAAACGGTACTCATCAATCAACGCCTGCACAAAAGGGTGTTCTCGCCCTTCATAACGCAAACAGAATGCTTGCGTGGTGACAAAATCCGTATCAATAAATGCCACTTTATTCGCATATTTAATCGCAAAATCAATATATTGAGCATGACCTAACGCGATTTTATCGTAATCGGAATATTGCAGCGCCATCTCATCACCGCCAAGGTGGCTAAACACATAATCGCGCCCATATTCCCACGCACTGGTGGTATTGAAGATATTGGCCAACTTATTGACGAGGGTGGATTTACCGCTTGATTCGCCTCCTAACACCGCCACTTTACGCACAAAGAATGGTTTCACTTCAGTTGGAATATATTCCCAATAGCGGAATGGCGCTTGGCGAATTTGATTGCCGCTAATATTCATAAATGTGCGCTCAGGATCGATAAGTAGGGTTTCGATCCCAAGGTGTTTTTTATAGCGATGTACATCGTGAGGCTCACCGGAATAGATAAAGCTAGGGTTGATATTGTGCTTTTTCATAAAGCCTTTCATCCCATCGCTCCACACTTCCCAACCGTGAGGATACGGTTCAATCCCTTGCTCATCAAAGGAGTGAATATGGATATTTTTCTGATACTTAAAGGTTTGCAATAACCAACGCAGGCGGTCACTGACGGTTGGCTGTTGTGACATGGAGCTGTTCACAAACAGCTCTTTATCACGAGGCTCGTCGTGGCAGAGGATCACATGCAGTTCATCCACTTGGCTACAAGCCCGTTGAATCAAATAGATATGCCCCGTATGGAGTGGATAAAATTTCCCAAAAACGACGCCGATAGTTTTTTGTTGAAGCGGATACTCCAATCCTAAAAAACGATGAAGCGCCGCGATTTTGTGGGCGCTGGGGCTTTTAATTTTGTCGTTAATTAACTGGCTGAGATAGCCTTTGGTCATCTCTGTCGCATCAGCGACTTGCTGCAAGGTGTAACCTGCACCTTTGATGGCACTCTTTAGATACTCAAATTCAGCCATATTATTTGTCCTTTCGCTTTTATTCCCTTTTTAACAGAGAATATTTTCTCTCACTATCTCACCATTATCTAAATGATCCGTGTTGTCGTTAAGCACAAGCAAAAACGCAACAGCACGGGGCATGACGATAATTTAGAACTCATCGAGAATACTTAAAGCATCCGCCAACTTCTTCACCCCATACACTTTCATGTCGGCCGGTAACTTTTTCGGCATATTGGCATGAGGAACAATAGCACGCTTGAAACCATGTTTTGCGGCTTCGGAAATACGTTCTTGCCCGCTTGGAACTGGGCGAATTTCGCCTGCCAGCCCCACTTCGCCGAATACCACAAGGTCACGAGGTAACGGGCGGTCGCGGAAACTTGAAACTAACGATAATAGCAGCGCGAGGTCGGCACTGGTTTCCGTCACTTTCACCCCACCCACTACATTCACAAACACGTCTTGGTCAGACATTTGTAATCCGCCGTGGCGATGCAGTACCGCCAGCAAAATTGCTAAACGGTTCTGTTCCAGCCCAACCGCTACACGGCGTGGATTGGACATCATGGAGTGGTCGACAAGGGCTTGGATCTCCACCAGCAATGGTCTCGTACCTTCCCATACCACCATGACAGAACTGCCCGAGGTAATTTCATCTCCACGACTTAAGAAGATGGCGGACGGGTTACTGACCTCTTTCAAGCCTTGCTCCGTCATAGCAAATACGCCCAGCTCGTTGACGGCACCAAAGCGGTTTTTGTGGCTACGTAAGGTACGAAAACGGTTGTCGGCATCCCCATCGAGCATAATGGAGCAGTCAATACAGTGCTCAAGCACTTTTGGCCCCGCCAGCGAGCCATCTTTAGTGACGTGACCCACCATAATAATCGCCACGCCGCGCGTTTTCGCGAATCGAGTCAGATATGCCGCGGTTTCACGCACTTGTGCCACACTACCCGGCGAGGATTGAATATCCGCCATGTGCATCACTTGGATGGAGTCGATAACCATCAGCTTAGGCTGCTCTTGCTCTGCGGTCAGGCAAATTTGTTCAATACTGGTTTCCGACAGCATATTGAGTGAGTCAGTCGGTAGCCCTAGGCGATGAGCGCGCATGGCGACTTGCTGTAAGGATTCTTCCCCTGTGACATACAGGGTTTTCATCTCCCGCGAGAGTAAGCACATGGTTTGCAGCAGCAAGGTACTTTTCCCCGCTCCGGGATTCCCCCCGATCAGGATGGCACTGCCCGGCACAACCCCACCACCTAGCACGCGGTCAAATTCTTTAAATCCGGTGGTAAAACGTGGTAGCTCTTCGAGGCTAATTTCAGAGAGTTTTTGGACTTTACTGACGCCCGCCGTATTACCAGCATAGCCCGTCAGCCTATCCGTACGCGCCGAAGTCGTCGATGCCAAACGCACTTCCGTAATGGTATTCCATGCATTACAGGCACTACACTGCCCCTGCCAGCGCGGATAATCCGCCCCACACTCATTACACACAAATGCCCTTTTCGCACCTTTCGCCACAGCCACTCCTTAATCACCCAATAAAAAACACCAAACTCGTTAATTATCTATATCTTTGACTTTCTTTTTCTTAAATTCTTTGGTTTATATCTTCCACAAATTTTCTAAATAGTTCGGCGTTGTTGGTAGGCGGCAATTGAGGGTATTCCTAAGAGCATACACAAGTATGTGACTAGGATAGCCGAAAGCAGCCAACAACGTCGTAGCGTGAAATATGACGAAATTCCACCCATTTTCTAAATAGTTTGCGTTACGACTAGGCGGCAAGTGAGGATATCTCGGGGAGCATACACAAGTATGTGACCCGAGTAGCCGAAAGCAGCCAACAACGTCGTAGCGTAAAATATGACGAAAATTAGCGCTCTTCGTGCTTGAGCCCCCCACTGAGGACACATAGAACACCCATTAAGTCTGCGTGCTTAATCCCCACTTTCGCCCTTGCAAACACTTTGGGTTTCGCGTGGTACGCTATTCCCAGCCCTGCTTTTCTGAGCATTTTCAGGTCGTTTGCCCCGTCACCGATGGCGACGGTTTGCTCCATTGGGATATTCAGTTTTTCCGCCAATTTAACGAGGGTTTGTGCTTTGTATTTTGCATCGACAATCGCCCCTTTGACTTTACCTGTCAGTTTGCCATTTTTGACTTCGAGGTGGTTGGCAACAGCCGCGACCAGTTTTAATCGCTGGCGTAGGTTATCGGCAAAGAACGTAAATCCGCCGGAAGCAATAGCAATATGCCAATCCATCGCTTGTAGCTTACGAACTAAGCTGGTTAACCCCGGCATTAACGGCAAGGTTTCAAGAACTTGGTCAAGAATAGCCGCATCAGCACCTTCGAGTAGTGCCACACGCGCACGTAGACTTTCCGTGAAATCGAGCTCACCTTGCATGGCGCGTTCAGTCACTTCAGAAACTTGATCACCGACCCCAGCTAGACGGGCAATTTCATCGATACACTCGATTTGGATCGCGGTAGAATCCATGTCCATGAGTAAAATCCCAGGGGAACGTAAGCGTGGAATTTTTCCGAGTGGTACCACATCCAATTGGCTTTCATCCGCCAGTTTTTTGATGCGAGGGGTAATGCTGCCCGCGATGCGGACAACTTGGTAATCATCTATGCGCCAAGAGGAGACAATCACAATCGCTATCCCTAAACGCTGCTGGAAATCACTGATTCGCGCTTTATCTAAACCGCGACCATATAACAACCACCCAGTGTCCCCTGCACGATAATCCAATGGCATCACTTCTTCACCACTTAGCGATAAGGGTAAACCCGGCCATTTTTGAATTTCATCAGGCAGATAACAGTAGGTCAAACTCGTTGGCATGAAAATTAGCTCCTGTTGTGGATACAACTTTTTTATAATGTATACCCTGCATAAAATTACTATACTTAAATTTTCCAGCAAGTTAACGCTTCATGACTTTGCTAATTGCGATAAAACAGACAAAGAGCACGATTATTCCTATGAAACTCCCATTTAGGCTGCACAAAACCGTTATTATCATTGTTTGCGTTGCGCTGATAACCTTCTTAATGCACGGGGTTTCATACTTGGGATATAGCCAAAGTCAAAGCCGGCTGGAACAATTTAAGCAACTAACTCAAGTATTAGCTGAGCAAGTGGCATTCAGCTTATCCGATTATGTGGTTCCCGGCAGCAAAGATTTTAATTTAGAACGAATTAATGCCAATTTAAATCATCTAGCGAAAGATCACTATATTTTAGATGCCAGCTTGTACACGGCGGCGGGCGCATTAGTCACCCAAGTAGGTGAACCTGCCAGCGTTAAAGAGCGACTTTCCCTTGAGGGCAACACGGGACTACAAAATTTTCACTACCAATTAGTGATCCCAGTCCAAGGCGCCAAAGAACCTAATGGTTATTTGCGCCTTACCATTGATACCGAATCGCTCACTACCGACCTTCAACAAGCAGATAACACCACCAATATTATGCGCGTGTTCATTCTATTATCTTTATGTATTGGGTTTATTTTGGCGAATACCCTGATGCGCTTGAAGAAAAAGAAAGGTCAACAGCAATTGATAGTCGAACCTGACGAAAACACGGAAGAGAATGAAGATAAGCCCGAGGTGCAGAACAATGGGGCAAAAGGGGCGCTAAATACGCGTAGCCCCTTAAAATCACCACGCGCAAAAAGGCGTAAAGTGCCTAGCCCCCATCGACCAAGAAGGGTAGCGCGCAAGTTGTCAGAAAAGCAATAATAGCCAACTTTGTCTAGATTGACGTCGTATCAAACACGATCGGCGCAATTAGCTCCACTTTTCCGTTAGCTAACAAAGTCTCGGGTGGCATCGGAAATGGTGCAGCTCGTTCGATAGTGGCTAACGCTTCTTTATCGAGGATCTTGGTGCCAGACGAGTTAATCAAGCTGGCACTCACTAACTTGCCTTGGTTATCCACAATAATTTTGACTTGAGAAACGCCCGTTGAACGAAAACGCAATGCGGCGCGTGGGTATCGCTTTGCTTTCGCTAACCGTTGATGAACTTCACTTTCCCACCCATGATGACCACTGACTGGTGCAGCGGCACTGCTCGCAAAATTCGCACTGCTATTCGAAGCACTGCCAGAAGTTGGCACCGAAGTCACTTCTGATTCTTGAGTAGAAACGGGGGCTTCCTCCACCACTTTTTTCTCTTGAACTGGCTTTTTCTTTGGCGGACGTTTTTTCTCGGTAACGCGCGTTAATGTCCCATTATCAACTAGCGGGGTTTGTGGCAATTTTTCTGCTTTTTCCACCACTTCAGGTTCGACTTCTTCACGGGTTGCCATCTGCTGTTTGGGTGCATTATTGACTTCAGGCTCCTGCTGCTGTTCCAGTTGATAAAGCCCTAATTGTAAAGAGATTGCGGGTGGTAAAACGCCAGTTTTTGGTAGGTTTGATGTAAACCACCCAATAAAAATCATTGCCAGTATTCCATGGAAAACAAGACTTCCACATAAACCGCCCAGAGGACGAAAAATTGGGCTTCCCAGCTGCCCCACACTGCTGTTCATATTTTGCCTCACATCTTTATTTTTCGCTGATTATAGGCATAATACAAATCAAAATGATATTCATTATTATTAATAAAATAACAATAGTAACTACAAGGTATTGATTTAATTTATAAAGTCAATTTGAGCTAATTATTAAACTATTTTCACTTTTGACACCAGAAAATGACTATCGATAAATCCCTTGCCCGCAAAATCAGCGGCGCATATCAATCAACCTATGGTCAGCTTGTGCGATTTTTCCGCAGTCGACTAGGTAATAGTAACGATGCGGATGATTTATCACAGGATGTGTTTACACTATGGCTAAACCGTAAAGCGCAGGATCCTGTGAAGGAGAACCGTGCTTATCTGTTTAAAATCGCTAGCAATGTGCTAATTGACCATTGGCGACGGAGTCATCAACAGAGCCAGTCCCATACCTCGATTGATGACGTGGCGCATGAGCAAAGTTTTGAGCAAACCACCGCCGACCCTAGCGAAATTTTAGAGCACCAACAGCGGATTGTGCGACTTGGCGAGGCAATTGATCTTTTGCCTCCTCGGCGTAGAGAAGCCTTTTTGCTGTATCGCTTTGATGGCTTATCTCAAAGTGAAATTGCAGAGCGTATGGAAATTTCGATCAGTATGGTGGAAAAACATATCTCAGCTGCATTAGTGCATTGTAAAAAATATTTAGACGATCAGAGCAATCATCCGTAATGGAAAACAACCAAACCCAGCAGCCAAAAAATACTTCGTCAGTCGAGCAACAACGCATCGACGAAGACGCGGCGCTGTGGTTTACCCGTGTCCATAGTCAACGGCTGAGTGACCAACAATCTCAAGAATTTAAAACCTGGTTACGTGCTTCCAAAGCCCATGCAGATGCCTATGAAGCGATAGCCGGAATTTGGCAAGATATTGAAAAAGTTCCGCGCCCAGCACCTATCAAGCAAACAGCTTCAAAATTCGGTTTTTCATCGTTTTGGAAGCCTCTCGGTCATCTGGTTGCCGCCTGTTTTATCGCTGCCGTCCTGTTTTTACCTTACAGCCAGCTTCCGGCCATGTTGCTCAATAACATGACGCTGGTTTCCACTGACTCGACCAAAGAGGTGACGTTGTCGGATGGCTCTGTGCTGTTTCTCAATCGCGATACCCGCATTCGAGTCGCTTATGAAACGCCAATCCGCCAGCTCTATTTAGACCAAGGTTCCGCTTACTTTAAAGTGAAATCCAATCCGTATCGCCCGTTTGTGATCAACGTGGATCAGCGACGTATTCAAGTGGTGGGAACTGAATTTGAAGTGAATAAAAAAGGCGAGCAAGTCGCGGTCAATGTCAGCCAAGGCATTGTGAGCTTTCAAAGTGTCAACAGCCCAAAAGCCGTATTACTGCTTGCTGGACAAGGGGCACTAAGCCCGAGTATTAATGGCCAAATCGCACTCAATTCAGTCACCCCGCAAGAAGTGGCAAGATGGCGTTTTGGTGAGCTCAGCTTTGTGGATAAGCCCCTTGGCGAAGTTCTGTCTGAATTAAAAACCTATTCCGACTTTCAGGTTGAACTCTCTCCGAGCAATTTAGCCAACCGGAAAATATCAGGCCGCATTAACCTTCAACAACCAGATGCCTTTTTTCAGGCACTTCCCTCGCTCCTTCCTGTGCAAGTCGTGTATCAGGATAAAAATAACCTTTTGATTATCCAAAATAAAAAAAATAAATAAAAAATATTTTCATTTGCAGGTGAGGATAATTCTCATTTCACCCTCTTCTTAAGTAGCTTCATTTTTATTGAATACTTTTTAGCACATTTTTCGTGCAGCTTAAGAATAAGGGATATCCATGGCAATTCAATTCACACTCGGTCGATTCAAGCCGATTGCGCTGTCACTGGCGGTCACCAGTGCGTTAGTCAGCCAATCTGCTATCGCCCAAGAAATCACTTTCTCATTACCAGAACAAGGATTGGCAAGTGCGATTGATCAAATCAGTCGTCAAGGTCAGGTTTCACTTCTGTATGACAAAAGCCAGCTCAGCGGGCTGCGCGCTCCCGCCCTTTCTGGCAGCTATACCCCACAAACCGCATTACAAAAAATTCTTATTGGTAGCGGGTTAGAGCTGGTTAACGAAAACGGCATGTTGGTTATTCGTCCTCAAAACTTAAACCAAGGAACGCTAGTTTTACCTGAAACCCAAGTATCAGGCGTGGTACAAAATCACCCTGCCATGGATGTTATGTCTGCGCCGCAATATGTCACCTCAGAAGAGATCAGCCAAAAAAATACCGGTGACGGCAATATTACCGATTTAATGAAAACCAACCCTGCCGTGCAGTTTGCGAATAACGATAGCAACTCCATGAACCAAGGGGAAATTAAGCCTTCACGTATTTCTATTCATGGTTCCAGTAGCTACCAGAACGCTTATCGCCTTGATGGCGTAAGCTTCAACAATGACTTTGACCCTGCCGACAGTGGCTTAGGCGAAACCGCCACGCGACTGAGCAGCAGCGACCAAGGGATTTACATCGACAGCCGCTTGATTGATAGCATGGCAGTTTATGATAATAACATCCCAGTGGAATTCGGTGGCTTTACAGGAGGAACCGTTGAGGTAAACAGCCGCCGTTGGCAAGGTGAAAATAGCGCTCACGCGTACTACCGTTTAACCCGTTCTGGTTGGAATAACCTGTTCCACGATTCAACCCAAGCTATTGATACCACCAAGAACGATACTGCCAACCCAGCTCGTTTCCAGAATCGCTACGATAAAAATGATTTTGGTGGCTGGTTTGAATTGGGCGTGACGGAAAATTCAGGTGTGGTGTTCTCAGCGTCTCGCCGTAGTTCAACAATCCCGATGACGGTGACGGGGGGTGAAGCCTATGTTTTAGAAAATAATAAAATTGAGCCTATCTACTCTGACTCGGGTAAAAAAAATCAGCGTCGTACCTCCGATAACTACTTTTTGAAGTATTCGATGAATTTATCAGAGAAGAGCTCATTAGATTTATCAGCCAATTACGCCTCTTATGATAGCCGCTTATTTTCTTCATCAATCAGCAATTCTGGCTATGACTCCACCCATGATGGGTTAGGTTTGACTGCTGTCTTCAAGCATCAATTCGATTTAGGTCAATTTGAAGCAACCGCCAATACACAGAGTTTGAAAGATGACCGCAAGAATGACCAAAAATATTCGTTAATGGTTCGCGCATTTGAATTTGATGATGACTTTAACTACAAAGGTACCACGGAACGTAATAGTGGAGGACTCGGGGATTTAGAGTCGAAACAAAATACCCATAGCCTAAAAACCGTCATGCGTTTTAATCCGCAAGAAGATAGCTTAGGGTTAACTCACCAGCCAACCGCAGGGGCTGAAATCAATTACACCAAAGGAACTTATGTCCGTGACCATGATTATTTCCAATATACCTATTCTGGAAATCTTATGGGTGATGACTACTCTGGGAGCTTAACGAATATCAGCCGCTTTAAAAAAGGCAGCTACTCCGCGGATTACACCAATTACGCCATCTTCCTGGATGACAATATTCAATTTGGAAAATTAACCTTACGCCCCGGCGTTCGTCTCGATCGCGATGACTTTGTTAATCGCACCAACGTTGCCCCTCGCCTTTCAGGTACCTATGACTTATTTGGCGATAAGAAAACACTGTTGATTGCTGGCGCGAACCGTTATTACGGTCGTTCAATGCTAACTTATGCTCTGTATGGGGCTCAAAATGGTGGCATGCAAACATGTGCAGGATATTTCGAGCCATGTTCCCTGATCCCTGAAAATAATGAGTGGGACAACAAAAAAGACTACGAAGGGATCGACTCCCTTAAAACCCCTTATAACGATGAGCTAACCCTCGCGCTGCAACAAGAAATCTTATCGACGACTTGGCGCTTACAATATGTTCATCGTGAAGGCTACGACGAAGTTCGCACCCGCACCAAATACAACAGCCGCGATGAAGATAAACGCAGCATCCGTATGTACGACAACGGTGGACGTAGCTCTCACGATACCGTGACATTATCCGTCAACAACAGCCAACCGTGGGAATGGGCAGAGGCATCCCATGTCATGACCGCCTCGTTCACATGGCAGCAAAGCGAAAGTAATACACCAAAAGACTCTGGCTATAACTCATTCGATCCGGGTAACAAAGTTAACCTCAACAAAGTGTGGTACGACGGCAAAGTGATTGATTCATCAAAACTGCCATCAACCAGCTTTAACTCGCCAATTAAGCTTAACCTAGAAATGACCAGTGTTTGGGATGAGTATGACGTCACTTGGTACAACCGCCTGCAATGGTGGGGTTCTCGTGACCAAGCCGTCCGCTATGACAACGCTTACTACACCGATCCTGAGTATGGTCAGTTACGCAAATACACCAAACAAAACTTTGCGAGCAAATACACATGGGATACCCGCCTAGGCTGGAAACCTGACTTTGCTTACGGATTTGGTTTCTCGGTGGAAGTGAATAACGTACTGAATAATAAAAATATTGCAGACCGCTTTATGTTCAATGACCGCACTATCAAATCTTATGATCCGGGTCGTCAATTCTGGCTGCAAGTGAATTACGATCTCTAAGTGATAGCTGTGAGCAATGTCAAACACATAACCAAGAAATCGAGTCATGAAGACCATTAAACAATTTTTCTATTTAGTTAAACCTTTTTGGGGGCAGCGTGCTGCCCTTTTGTGCTGGGTGCTGCTGTTTGCCTCGTTAGGGCTAACCCTTTCTTCCGTTTGGTTCAATGTCAAAATGAACATGTGGAACGGGGATTTCTATAACGCCCTGCAAAAGCTAAACGGACAAGCACTGTATGGGCTGCTGCAATACTTTGTGATTTTAGTTAGTGGTCTGATTTTTGTGGTCGTAATGGGCACCTACCTCAAGCAAATGCTGATTATCCGTTGGCGCAAAGGCATGACTGAGCAAGTACTTGGTCGCTGGCTTTCCGGCAACAGCAAACACTATATGCTGAGGCTCGCATCCCAAGAGCCCGACAACCCAGACCAACGTATTGCGGAAGATATTCGCTTACTGATTGAATCCACGCTGAATCTGTTAGTCACTTTCCTGCATTCAATGCTGACATTGATCTCCTTTGCCGCGATTTTATGGACGCTTTCAGGAAGCCTCTCATTTAATTTCGCCGACAGCGATTGGATCATTCCGGGCTATATGTTCTGGGCCTGTATTATTTACACCATCATCGGGATCGCGCTAACCCAGCTGATTGGCTTCCCTCTGCGCCGCCTGCATATGGATAAACAGCGCCGTGAAGCGGATTACCGTAGTTCGTTAATCAATTGCCGCCAACATGGAGACGCCATCGCAGGGCAACGAGGTGAACCACAAGACCGTAAAGAGCTGATGACCCGCTTTAGCGAAATTATCCGTAACTGGAACCAGTTGATCCGCTGTGAACGTAATTTATCGTTTTATACCGTCGGTTATCAACAAGTGACCGCCCTCGCCCCTGTGTTGCTGGCATTACCTAAGTTTTTAGCGGGTGAAATTATGCTGGGCGGATTAATGCAGTTACGCCAAGCATTCACCAGTGTAGCAACCTCATTGGGCTGGTTTATTTTTGCCTATAAAGAGATTGCAGCATGGCAAGCCACCGTAGCGCGTCTGTATAACTTCGTGGTGTTATTGGAAAACGATAAAACCCCAGAAGCCACTATTAACGAAGATAGTAAACCATTAACAGCAAACTTGAGCCTGTTTACGGCAGATCATCGCCCACTGCTGAGCACCGTTGATCTTAGTATCAATAGCGGTGAGCTGATGTTGATCTCCGGTCGTTCTGGTATTGGTAAATCCACATTACTGCGCACACTCAGCGGCCATTGGCCATTCTTTGACGGAAAAATCACTCGTACGGATAACGTCGTCTGGATCCCGCAGCGCCTTTATTTACCGATAAGCCGTTTAGATAACTTATTGGCTTACCCACAAGATGCCAGCCAATTTACGGCTTCGGATCTGAAATATGCGCTAACCCTTGTTGGGTTGGAAAAACTTCATTCACAACTCGCTTTGGAAACCGATTGGAATAACCGGCTTTCTGGCGGTGAACAGCAGCGCATTATGTTTGCGCGACTGCTCCTGAATCGACCGAAGTTAATGCTATTGGATGAAATGACCTCCGCTCTTGATGAGCCAAGTGCCCTAGCCTTGCTGAATATGCTAAAAGCCCAGCTCCCCGCTAGCAGTATCGTTTTGGTTAGCCATCAAGGCTTTATTGATCAATTAGCTGACAAGCATCTGCGTTTATCTGAAACAACGCAAAATACGCCATTTATGACAGGAGCCCCAGAATATGCTTCGTAAAATTACATTGGTCGCCGTCGTTGCGGCTCTTTTAGGGGGCTGTGTTAACAGCACGCCTCGACAATCTAGCGAGCAAATATTGCTGCCAGTACGCCAAGATCTGCAACATTATCAACTCGATAATGGGCTGCAAGTTTATCTGCTTCAGCGCAATCAGCCAGGGGTTGAGCTGCGTTTATTGGTCAATGCAGGTTCATTGCAGGAAACCGAACAGCAACTTGGTTTAGCGCATTTTACTGAGCATATGGCTTTTAAAGGCACTCAACATTTCCCGGGTACCACCGGCTTTAAACAGTTAGAACAGCAAGGGCTGAAACTCGGTAGCCATGTTAATGCGATCACCAGCCTCAACAGCACCTTATATAAATTATCATTGCCAAATGCCACCCCAGCGCAAATCAGCACAGGATTACAAGTGATGGCGGATTGGGCGGCAAATATGACCTTCGATACCGAGGCATTTGAAAAAGAGCGCCCCGTCATTATTGAAGAGTGGCGCTTACGTCAAGGCATGGGCTATCGCATTAATGACAGCCTCGAAAAATTGCGTTACCACGGTAGCCGCTACGCAGAGCGTAACCCTATTGGCTCCCTTGATGTGGTTCGCCAAGCTCCTATTGAACAAGCCAAAGCCTACTACAAAACGTGGTATCAGCCTCAGCGCATGAGTTTATTGATTATTGGGGACTTCAGCGCATCAACCGTACGCAATGAAGTAAAAACCTTGTTTGCGTTACCGAAGCCGGAAAAAACTTCCCAAGATTCTCCAGAATGGAAGCGCTTTGCCGACTCCAACAATATGCTTGTTCAAGGGGTATTTGATAAAGAACAAGGCGCCCGCTACGTTCAGTTTTCACTGCAAAAAAATATTTCCGCACCGCTGAATACTCGCCAAGGTCAAACCGACGATCTGATGGATAATTTATGGTTAACCATCTTGAATCAACGTTTTTCCGTGATGGTCGATAATGGTATTTTGCCGTCCATTAGTATTAATGAACAAGGGGCAATGCTAGATAACCAACGCCTTCAGCAGCTGATGATTATCCACCCGAAAGGCAATGATTATGCGGGCGCCACCGAAATTCTGTTTACTGAGCTACAACGCTTAGCGAGCGAGCCTGTGACTCAACAAGAGCTGGATAGCGCCAAGCAAGGGATGTTGAAGAAACTTAGCCAACAAGCGGGTTCCGAGCAACGTTACAGTAATGAATACTTAGCAGGGCAACTGACCACCGCACTCGAATATGAAATGCCGATGTGGAACAAACGCCAGCAGTTGGATAATAGCTACCAATTAACAAAAGATATCAAGCCACAAGATTTGCAGCGTCATGTGGCTAGCCTTTTACAGGTCGCATCCCCACGCTTAGCGCTGATTGGCCCTGATACCGATGAAAAGGCGGTGAACAAACAAACCTTCAGTGAACAGTGGCAACGAATTCGCCAAACACAACCGGGCCCGTTCACGTTGCGCTCTCAAGCCATTAGCCTGAAGTTGCCTGCCGTAGCAAAAGGTACAATTACCGAGCAAGCATCACTCCCTATCGAAAAAACGGAACAGTGGACGCTCAGTAATGGCATCAAGGTGATTGTTAAAACGGATAAAAATCTCAAAGATGATATTCAGTTTAACTTACAGTTACCGGGTGGACGTTCCCTTGAAACGCTGCAAACCGCAGGCTTAACCGACTGGGCAATGAAACTGCCAGAAAGCAGCGGTTATGGCAATTACAGCGCCCGTGATTTGGCGTTATTAGCCAAACAAAATCAGGTTAGCGTTCGCCCTTATAGCGAGCTGCTCAACCACGGTTATCGCGGTAAAACCCCGGTTGATAATCTTGAAACGGCGTTGCAGTTACTGAATTTAAAACTGACCGCGCCGCAATTTAGTGGTGAAAAGCTGGAACAACACAAACAAGCTTTTGCGCTGAACTTGTCGAAAATGCCCGTTGAGCGTACATTCCTCGACCATATTAATCAGCAAAGTTACCAACATGGTGAGCTATTGGTGATTTCCCCTGAAGGAGCTTGGAAAACCTTTACCGCTCAGCAGCTTCAACAAGCCAACCGTCAATTACTCACCTCGACTTCAGATATGACATTGGTGATCACCGGCGCGATGAATGCCCGCGAGCTGAAACCACTACTGGAGCAGTGGGTTGCGACGCTGCCTGCCCATGATGGCAAACTGGCATGGCGCAACCAAGGGATCATGCCGAAGATGACGAGCTTTAATCAGCAATATCCGATCAGTAGCAGCGATAAGAGCATGATCAGCATTCAATTTGCAGCGCCCGCACAGTGGTCACAACAAGATCAACTTGCTCTGCAACTGATTGATACCATTGTTAGCCAGCGCCTACGTAGCGAATTGCGTGAGAAAGCCAGTGGTATCTATGCCCTGAGTTTCTCGCAAATGTTAGCGAAAAAACCACAGCCGTATTACACCGGACGCTTAAATTTCACCACCGCGCCAGAACGCGCTTCAGAAATGGTAACTTTAGCGCACAATACTGTTGCGCAGCTGCGCCAAACGGGTGTGACGGAAAAAGAGTTAACGGAAGCCAAAAATATTTGGCTCACTGAAAATGCGCAAGTCACGGATAGCGCAAGCTATTGGACTGAAGCCCTCGCACAAGTTGCGGCGGATGATGGGCAATATCAGCGCCTCATGCAAGAACGCGCGATGATTGAGTCCTTAACACTCCCACAGATAAATCAATTAGCTAGTAAATACTTAGGTCAAAATCAGAAAGTATTTATGATGACGCCTTAATCTGAGAAAGAATCAGCCCGTGAATACAGCGGGCTGATTTATTTGTTTTTCACCGTATTCTTAAAAAAGATAAAATTCATAATTAATTTTTGGAAAAAAATCTTCGTACATTATTAATTACTCTCTTGAACACATGTGAAATTATCTTTTTTAAACTTAAACTCTTCATTAACTCTTCTGCATCGATATTTTCTTTAGGTTTCAATAACTCGGATTTACTTTCAACACTGATTTTTTCATATCCCTTCAATTCGTTTATTCTATCTCTCGAATAAGCCGTTATGAAATCATTAACCTGCTCAGCAATATTTTTATGTGTATAATTTGATATTTTCTGCATTAATTCGGATGAATACTTTTCAATATTTTCAATTGGTTCTTCTTTCAAGCAATCTATAATTGCCATTTTAAACTCATTTAACTTACGTGGTGTAATATCTTGTAATGAATTTACGGAATTTATTGCATACCAAAATCGACCTATCGGACTTTTATTTTTTCTAATATAGACTTCATGTTTATCCAAATATTTATTAATAATATTATTAATTTTTTTACAAACCAATTCATTATCGTATTTTTTTAGTATTCCCTGTGCATTAAACATTTCTCTTTCAAAGAGCTCAGGGTTTTTACTTGACTTTAACTCATTAAATTTCGCCTTAATTTTAGACTTAATCAATTTTAATGACCTATACGAAATCCCATTGAAAATCACTTTAATTTTAATTGCTTCCTCTATCGTATGACTAGGAAGAATTTTTTGAAAATCAGATTCTTTCTCACTTAAATTCAGCTGATTTAATTTATCTTTTATTATTGAAACCCCTCTGGTAAAACTATTTGCCTTCTCACCAACGACTTCATTCTTCGGTTTATCAATCAATTCGTCACAATGCTCCATTTTTTCTATAATGACATCATTTGTAGTATCACCCTCTATTGGTGTGGTTTTTTTTATTGAATTATTAGAAAAATCATCATCACATGCTTTTCGAGTAGCCTCTTTAGCAAGAATATCTTTTCTTTGCTCCATTTTTATTTTTTTAGTAGAAAGTGGCTGTTCAATAGGTAGAGAAAAACAATTTTTACTTGCTTCCATACCTTTATTAAAATACTTATCAATTTTTTCTTTCGCTTTCCCGCTCGCAGCTATGCTCCATGCTTTAGTTATTTCTTCCCAGCCTTCCGCGCCATTGTTTTTGGCTGCTTTAATTTTATCGATGATAATATAGCTTTTCCTTTCGAAAACCTTTGGGTTTTTGATTATCGCCTTTACCATGTCATTCAATGAACAGTCCACTAACGCAGCAGATTGAGATTTATTTTGAAAAATCTTCATATACATTCCTTTTTGAATAAACTATCTTTGCTTTAAAAAAATAGCTTATTCTTGGTATACATTAAGAAATAAGCTATATTGAGGGTGGTTAAATTACTTCATTAAAAACTTAGTTAAATGAACTTTTATGAACTTTATAAGCATCGCGTAAACCCAATTCATTTTCTCTAGTTTTAAATTTCATTTTTAACAGATAAAGTGCTTTAATTAATTCTTCAGTATCCTTTTTGAAACTTGACAAGTTATTTTCATTATCTTCTTCCATATCAACATCCTCAATCGAAGGAAGAGGATTATTATTTTTACTAAGTACACTCTCTTTACATTTTGTAGATATTAATTGATCAGCTTTCACCGAGCTTATAAAATCAACTTGTTCTGTGTCCAGTTGCATTTTTTCAAAGAGCATACCCTTATCAGTTAACTCTTTCTCTTTTTTATTTTCAGTCAATTTCATTTCAGAATTAATATTCTCTTCACTACGATAAATATCAATACCGAATTCACTATCAATAATCGCACTAATTTTTCCACGTACAAGTTCATTAGCACTTTTCGTTTTAGATATAATCTCTTTTTTAATTCCCACACTATCTAGGAAAGAATATTTCTTATTAATTTTCTTAAATTTATATCTCATTTTTCTTAATGTTTTTACTGAAACATCTTCACTACCTAATTTACATTCAACGGCCTCAACGGCTGAATGATGGTTTCTGATAATTTTTGCGACAAACCATTTCATTGATTTAATCAAGCTTATTTTGAGCAGATGAAATAAAGTATCCAATCGTTTTATTCAATGCACTCTTGAATCCGGATTTTTTCTGAGCATCATGATTCACTTCCTTATTTAAGAATATATTATTATTATTTTCAATTGAACTATTTTTAATAAAAGACATACTCACTACCTTCGTTTAAATTAAATAAAAATAATAATATATCCCTCAACTTCTTTACGATATCAAATATCGCTACTTATATATTTTCTATATAAAAATCAATATTCCCCGCATTAATATTCCCCGTATTAATATAAAGAGGCAAGCCATTTACTTCATTGACATACATTGCTTTTAATGTGATTAATATTCTTCTCAAAAACGATAATAAAAGGAAAAGTTTGTGAACAACGTAATAATACGTAGAGCCACCTTGGACGATGTCCACGCTATCACACAAATGCATGCTGATTACTCCGCTTATGCCAACACTTTGCAACTGCCTTATCCCACTGAGAAAACGTGGGAAGCACGGCTGGGTGCCAATGATCCGCTGGTGACTCAATTTGTCGCCACACTGGATAATGTAGTGGTTGGGCTACTTGTCGTGCATCAACCTGCACAAATACGCCGCCGACATGTGGCGAGTTTCGGTATTACAGTGAGCCAAGCTTTTCAAGGCAAAGGAATTGGTTCGAAATTAATGCAAGTTATGGTGGATTACTGTGACAATTGGCTCAATGTTCACCGCATTGAATTAGAAGTATTTGCCGCTAATGGTAGCGGCTTAGGTCTATATGAAAAGTTTGGCTTCAAGCAAGAGGGCATTTTGCGCGATTATGCATTTCGTGATGGTCAGTATGTGGATGCTATTGTGATGAGCCGAATTAAATCAAAAAGTTAAGCCGATTTATAAATCAAAAATGCCACTTTTAAAGTGGCATTTTTATATTCAGATTAAAGCTGAATCAACGATTATTTATCGCCTAACAAAACTGAATCCAGCGCGATTTCAATCATTTCATTGAACGTAGTTTGACGCTCTTCTGAAGTGGTTTGTTCGCCAGTTTTGATGTGATCAGAAACGGTACAGATAGTCAGTGCACGAGCACCAAACTCAGCAGCAACACCGTAGATACCTGCAGCTTCCATTTCCACACCGAGGATGCCGTATTTTTCCATTACTTTAAACATGTCTGGGTCTGGAGAATAGAACAGATCCGCAGAGAACAGGTTACCAACACGAACGTTTACGTTACGCGCTTTTGCAGCTTCAACCGCGTTATGCACTAAGTCATAATCTGCAATTGCCGCAAAATCATGGTCTTTGAAACGCTGACGATTTACTTTAGAGTCAGTACATGCCCCCATACCGATAACCACGTCACGCAGTTTCACGTCATCCATTACTGCACCACATGAACCCACACGGATCAGCGTTTTAACGCCAAAATCAGTGATCAGCTCTTTTGCATAGATGGAACATGAAGGAATACCCATTCCATGACCCATAACGGAAATTTTACGACCTTTATAAGTTCCTGTGAAACCTAACATACCGCGTACGTTATTCACTTGGCGAACATCTTGAAGGAAAGTTTCTGCAATGTACTTCGCGCGCAGTGGATCACCCGGCATCAGTACGACGTCTGCGAAATCACCCATTTCTGCATTAATATGTGGAGTAGCCATTTGTATTCCCTTTTAATCATTAAAATTGTGCACAATAAATAAGGCAGTTTCCTGCCTTATTTTCAAATCACCCTATCGCAAGCTTAAAACATCGGCTTACCGTATTCCATTGGTGATAAATCAAAATAATTCGCGACTGTCTGGCCAATATCCGCGAACGTTTCACGGTGACCTAAAGAACCTGGTTTAACTTTTGGTCCGTACACCAGCACTGGGATGTGTTCACGAGTGTGGTCTGTACCCGGCCAAGTTGGGTCGCAACCGTGGTCAGCGGTTAAGATCAGAATGTCATCTTCTTTAACCAGTTTCAGCATTTCAGGTAAGCGGCTATCGAATAACTCTAATGCAGCAGCATAACCGGCAACATCACGACGATGACCGTATGCTGAGTCAAAATCGACAAAGTTAGTGAAAACGATAGTGTCGTCACCCGCAATTTTCATCTCTTCTAAGGTTGCGTCAAACAGCGCGTTGATGCCCGTTGCTTTGATTTTTTTGGTAATACCAACGTGAGCGTAGATATCGGCAATCTTACCGATAGACACCACTTCACCTTGTTTTTCTTCCACTAATTTTTGCAGTACGGTTGGCGCTGGTGGCTCAACCGCTAAGTCATGGCGGTTACCCGTACGCTCAAAGTGACCCGCTTTGTCGCCAACAAATGGACGCGCAATCACACGGCCGATGTTGTAACCACCTTTAGTTAACTCTTCACGGGCAATTTCGCACAGCTCATACAGTTTGTCTAAGCCGTAAGTTTCTTCATGGCACGCGATTTGGAATACAGAGTCCGCAGAGGTGTAGAAAATTGGCTTACCCGTTTTCATGTGTTCTTCGCCCAGTTGGTCGAGGATCACAGTACCTGAGGAGTGGCAGTTACCTAAGTAACCCGGTAAGTTGGCTTTCTCTACCAGTGTATCCAGTAATTCTTGTGGGAAGCTGTTTTCATGTTTCTCGAAATAGCCCCAATCGAACAGAACAGGAACGCCCGCAATTTCCCAGTGACCTGACGGTGTATCTTTACCTGAAGATAACTCACTCGCATAACCATATGCACCGATAATTTCTGCATTTGGATCCAGACCCGCAGGGAATTTTCCGCTTGATTCTTCCCCTGCTTTTCCTAAACCTAATTTTGTTAAGTTAGGCAGGTGTAATGGACCTTTACGGCCTTTGTCTGCTTCCCCACGAGCACAAGCGTCTGCGATATGACCCAGTGTGTTCGAACCTTCGTCGCCGAATTTATGGGCATCACCTGCAGCGCCGATCCCGAAGGAATCCAGTACCATGATAAATGTGCGTTTCATATTTATTCTCCTGCGATACAGCTTATCTGTTCATCGCGTCATCTAACCCGCACCCTTCAGTGAAAGATGCGGATATCGGTTTATTCACTAATTTGACGATAGACCATTGGTGTCGCTTCTGGGGCTTTATCCCCAATAATCATAGCAGCACGAACTTCTTTCGCCGCCTCTTCCCATGATTTTTCGCTATTGGCATGAATGATCGCAAGTGGGGTTTGGGTATCAACTTTGCTACCTAATGCTGCGATATCACTTAAACCAACGCTGTAATCGATAGGATCAGAAGCTTTACGGCGACCACCCCCTAACGTTACCACAGACATACCCAGTGCTCGTGTGTCCATTTGTGTGATAATGCCCGCTTGTGGTGCGTAAACGGCTTTGCTGAGGACGGCAGTTGGCAGATATTTGCTGTAATTTTCAACAAAATCTTTCGGCCCTTTTTGTGCCGCAACCATACGACCAAACACTTCCGCCGCTTTGCCATTATCCAGTACCGCTTGTAATTTTTGACGGGCATCATCACGATCCGATGCCAACTTACCAGAAACTAGCATTTCCACACACAGCGCCATGGTGACTTCAAACAAACGTGGATTACGGTATTCGCCCGTCAGGAACTGTACAGCTTCACGGACTTCAACAGCATTACCTGCGCTAGATGCCAGTACTTCGTTCATGTCAGTTAATAACGCGGTAGTATTGCAGCCTGCGCCATTGGCGACTTGCACGATAGATTCAGCCAATTGCTCTGATTTTTCGTAGGTTGGCATAAATGCACCAGAACCCACTTTAACGTCCATCACTAACGCATCTAACCCTTCGGCTAATTTCTTACCTAAGATAGAAGCGGTGATAAGCGGAATAGAATCCACGGTTGCCGTGATATCACGAGTCGCATAGAAACGCTTGTCAGCAGGCGCTAGTGAGTTGGTTTGACCAATAATCGCCACGCCGACATTTTTGATAATGTCGCGGAAACGTTCATCATCAGGGAAAATATCAAACCCAGGGATAGCTTCGAGCTTATCAAGGGTTCCACCGGTGTGACCTAAGCCGCGACCGGAAATCATCGGAACATAACCACCACATGCAGCAACCATAGGTCCTAACATGAGTGAAGTCACATCCCCCACGCCACCTGTGGAGTGTTTATCCACGAGTGGACCATTAAGATTCAGTGATTTCCAATTTAATACGGTACCGGAATCACGCATCGCTAACGTTAGCGCGACACGTTCAGGGGTTGTCATATCATTGAAATAGATGGTCATTGCCAGGGCTGCAATCTGACCCTCAGAAACCGTGTTATCACGCACACCATTGATGAAGAAGCGGATCTCTTCTTCGCTTAATGGTTTGCCGTCACGTTTTTTACGAATAATTTCTTGAGCGAGAAACACAATAGGCTCCTTAATTCACATCGAATTCTTCGGCTAAATAGTCACGGCTGTTGCCCAAGTCAGATAGGGCAACAGTCTGATGTCACTAATAATTGCGATTATTAATAGCTGCTGGAGGATTTTTTAACGTCAAATCCCAGTGTATTTAATAAATTCGCTAATAAGCTAGATGCACCAAAACGGAAATGGCGAGCATCAGCCCAGTTATCGCCTAAGATTTTGCTTGCTAAGGCTAAATATTGTGCTGCTTCTTCAGCGGTACGAACGCCGCCAGCAGGTTTGAAACCAACACTTTTCGCAACGCCCATATCATGGATGACTTGCATCATGATTTCTGCGCTTTCTAAAGTGGCATTCACAGGCACTTTACCCGTGGATGTCTTAATAAAATCAGCACCTGCATTGATTGAAATTTCAGACGCTTTACGGATTAATGCGGCATCTTTTAGTTCGCCCGTTTCAATGATCACTTTCAGTAATACATTTGCAGCCGCGCAAGCATCTTTACATGCTTTCACTAAATCGAAACCGATTTTTTCATTACCAGCCATCAGTGCACGGTATGGGAATACAACGTCAACTTCATCCGCACCATAAGCAATGGCAGCTTTAGTTTCAGCTAAAGCAATCTCAATATCATCATTACCATGTGGGAAGTTGGTGACGGTCGCAATGCGGATATCTGGCGTTCCTTGGTCACGTAAGGTTTTACGTGCAATAGGAATAAAACGAGGATAAATACAGATAGCAGCGGTATGACCTGCTGGGCTTTTTGCCTGATGACATAAGGCGATCACTTTTGCGTCAGTGTCGTCGTCATTTAACGTGGTTAAATCCATCAGGGTCAGTGCGCGTTGCGCTGCTGCTTTTAAATCAGTCATATAACTCTCCAACGATGTTAATTCTTTCAGAACGATACGTTCTTTGTTGGCGAGCGGGCTTGTTCCATAAAGATGCTAGTTAGGTTTTCCAAACTCAGCAGCTGAGATCCATCTCACCGCACGATGCCCTAGAGCCAGTTGACTCTATGAACTATCAGTTCCGTGGCAACTTACTGTTACCTATTTGACCACGTAACTGGGGTATTTTATGCGCTACAAATCACATTTATCGACTGAACGTTACATTATTAAATATATATTCGTGAACGATATCACAATTTCACGAGCAATTGCTCACTCTTTATCAGCCATTATACAGGCTGCAACCTTCTCGTCTTAAATTGATTACGTTAAGAATAGTTGAAAAAGTAAGAGTTACGATAAAAACCAGAAAAAGAATATCGCAGAAGAAAATGACAGCGGAAAGACAAATCGCCTTTCCGCTGCAAACAGGGGGATTACATTGCGGTCATTGCAGCTAATGTTAAGAAGAAGCCTGCAATCGTTGCACTCATTAAGTTAGAGAGTGTACCCGCCATAACGGCTTTCATACCTAAACGAGCTACATCACTACGGCGATTTGGTGCCATTCCACCTAAGCCACCCAGCAAAATTGCCACAGAAGATAAGTTCGCGAAACCACACAGTGCGAAGGAAATAATCGCTTTAGTATGATCAGACAGAACTTGTTTGCCCGCCGCGATCACATCCGCATCGGCTTTCATATATTCACCGAAGTTCATGAAAGCAACGAATTCGTTCACAACCACTTTTTGCCCAATGAAAGAACCGGCAATTGTTGCTTCGCTCCACGGCACACCAATCAGGTATGCGATTGGGGCAAATACCCAACCTAGTAATAATTCAAGGGATAATTGCGGATAGTCAAACCAGCCACCCACACCACTTAAAATACCGTTAATTAACGCAATTAATGCGATGAATGCCAGTAACATTGCACCTACGTTCAGAGCCAGTTGCATACCGGATGCTGCGCCAGATGCGGCTGCATCGATGATGTTAGCTGGACGATCTTCTTCTGCCACTAAATCTTTAGCATCCACATTATCTTTAGCAACTTCAGTTTCAGGAACCATTAGCTTAGCAAACAGTAATCCACCCGGCGCCGCCATGAAGGATGCAGCAATCAGATATTCCATTGGAACACCCATTTGCGCATAACCCGCTAATACTGAACCCGCTACAGACGCTAAACCACCACACATGATGGCAAACAGTTCAGAATTAGTCATGGTAGAAATATAAGGGCGAACAACCAGAGGCGCTTCCGTTTGACCAACGAAAATGTTCGCGGTTGCAGACAGTGATTCGGTTCTTGAAGTTCCCAGTACTTTTTGCAGACCACCACCTAGAATTTTGATGACCAGTTGCATGATGCCGAGGTAATACAGGACGGCAATCAGAGATGAGAAGAAGACGATGATAGGTAATACACGGAAAGCAAAGATAAAGCCGCCGCCGCCAAATAATTCAAACATTTTATCGGAAACTAAACCACCGAAGATGAAGCTCATCCCATCTTGACCGTAACCGATAACTTTAGAAACGCCGTCAGACATGCCTTGTAAAACGCTACGTCCCGCAGGGGAGTAAAGAACGAATGCGCCGATAGCGACTTGGATTAAAAAAGCACCGCCGACTGTACGAAGTCTAATTGCGCGACGATTGCTGGAGAAGAGAACGGCTATCGCAATAAGCACCGCCATCCCAACAATACTCAAAATGAGTTGCATGGAAGTATCCCTGTTCACTTAATTCTAGGTTAATGTATAAAGAAACTCGCAAGATTCCACGAATCTTAGTTCGATGATTATAACCAGTCATCATTAATAACCCCCAACATTCATCACAAATCCAAAGTGCAATAAGCAACATAAATTCAAATATTGTGACGAAACTCACAATAGAGGATCAGTTTCGTCTGGAAAGGCACTAATGCGATAGTCGAAGAGATAAAAAGCTGAATGGATTTACTCGGATAAATACATAAAATACTTAAGAAATAATTATTAATCGGCTAATTATAATCTAAATTAGATTAAATAACGTCCGGCTATTGTTGTAAAGTTGTTGTGCTATTTCATCCGGAGATTCGTGGCGCAGCTCACACAAAGACTGAAATACCCACTGAATACGCTCTGGTCGATTAGGTTCACCTTGAAAACCGGATACAGGCATATCCGGTGCATCTGTTTCAAACACAAGACAACTTAGCGGGAGTTGAGCCATCACTTGGCGAGTTTTATTCGCGCGCTCATAAGTAATTGTCCCCCCGACGCCAATGTAATACCCCAGTTTCACAAAACTTTCGGCTTGAGAAAGGCTGCCAGCAAAACCATGCACTACACCACGTGCAGGGACTTCGTAGCGACGTAACATCGCAACCAATTGGTCATGAGTTTTTCGTGAATGCAAAATAACGGGTAAGTCAAACTGCTTAGCTAACTTCAACTGGCGCTGAAGCAATATTTGTTGCCTTTCAAATTGAGGATCTTCCATATAAAGATCAAGCCCAATCTCTCCTACTGCCACGCATTTCTGGCTTTTGCGCATCAGAAAATCCGTCAATTTTTCAAAGTGTGATTCTTGAAACTGGCTTAAATATAGTGGGTGAAATCCCATTGCTGCGTGGAGTTGAGAATACTCATGCGCTAAATTCCAGATGCGTTGAAAGTTATCCTGACTCACCGCAGGAATAATAATATCCGTAATTCCACCTTGCTTCGCGGTTTCTAGGCTTTCTGTAAGTGCCTCACTGAACGGGGGAAAATCAAAATGACAGTGAGTGTCGATAAATTGAATATTATCACTCATGAGCAGGATTGCCTTGCAGGGCGCTAGCACTTGCTGCCTCGGCCGTCTTTCCTGCTAATAAAGACTCTCGCTGATCTTCCCTATGCATCAATTCTAATGAGTTGGTGTTCTTAGAAAATCGACTGAAATCAGCATCATTACTCGCAAACTGTTGAGCTAATGCTGCAATAAAGTAACGTCCACAGCGTCGTCCGACATGGTAATCTTGATTTAAGGCATTAATTTTACTGCCTAAAGCACTGCTTTTCAGTGGTGTCGGTGGGTATATTTCAAAAATCTGCACGCCATCGGGTGGATTTTCGATGAATTCCTGCGTTTTTCGATAGCTCTTCAAGTGAACTTTTAGCATGGCTGCCATGCGTTGCAGCGCCGAATTATCACCTTCAAGCCAACGAGTCATTCGTTTTACCCATTCGGGCGTAAAGTACATCTGAGAAGGTACAGTGCGGATCACAACAATTGTATCCGCTCCACGCCGATAAGCTTCCTCTACAGGAATCGCGGCGCTTATCCCTCCATCGTGGTATCGCACGCCGCTATATTCTACGCCAGTTCGATAGAATCCTGGAATGGCGCTGGAAGCACGAATGATATCCAACCAAGAATCCGCATCTGGCTGCAAAAATGCAGCGGAAAAATCATCGCTACGACTGGCTCCCATATAGAATTCACGGCCAGAATTTAACAATTCAAGCCCTGCATCCATATTAAGTGGAAACTCTTTCGCCGTCGTTTCAATCAACCAATCAAGGTCAATTAAGTTTCCTCCACGAATAAATCTTAGCGGGTTAAAAAAATTAAGATTCGTGGTATAGCGAGTAATCACTCGGCGGGCATATCCGGCTTGACCACAAATATAAGCGGATAAATTTTGGGCGCCCGCAGACGTCCCTATCATCAAATCAAAAGGGTTAAAGTTTTCTATCAGAAATTCATCCAATACACCGGCCGTAAAAATACCACGCTGACCGCCACCTTCGCAGATAAGGGCAGTTTTTCTTCCGTTAATTTCATCAGAAAACGCGAGTGGCTCAATCGTGCCTAAAGTGACAGGAACATGCTTTCCCATAGTAACCCTTTCTCTATATTGACGTGTCTCTAAACAATCTCACAATAAATCAGATTAAAACAAATGATTCTCATTAAACTGTTTTTCTCAGGAAGAGCAAATAGCAAAATGAGCTTTCGACTGAAAGCTCATTTAAAATAAATTACTTGTTCGTCAGAACTAAACCATTCTGTACTGATTTTACCCCTTTCGCGGTTGATGCAATCTGTACAACTTGATTTATCTGCTCACTAGATTTGAGAAAACCAGAGAGGTAAACCACACCTTGAACAGTTTTTACTGACACGCTATTACTTGGGAGCCCACTGGTACCTAAGAGTTTGCTTTTAATATCCGCAGTAATGGAAGAATCATCGATATAGGTATCGGTACTTTTCACACCACTTGAGATGGCATTACCTGTATCTTTGCCTGCCATTTCAACAGTTTTAGCTGCGCTGTCCCAAGTTTCTGAAGCTTGTTTTTTCAAGGCGCTATCAGATGATGAACTACAAGCAAAAAGTGCCCAGCTCAACCCAATGACACCTAAAGAACGTAAAACGGCGATCTTTTTCATTGGAACCTTCCTCTTGGTATGATTAATAAACTAACAATGTCATAGCCTAAGTAAAAAGTAGATAAAAATAAAGTCAAATAACTCATCTTCAAGAGTATGACCCAAGGTAATTTTCACTTTTGAGAGAAAAACTCTTAATTGGATGATTTAAATAAGAAATTAAGAAATAACTGTCTAATATCTCTCAATGAGAAAAACAGAAAAAGGGTGCCTGTATCACCTAACCCACAATCAGAGAGAAATGTGGGGGATTACTCCCCCACCAGACTACTCAACGCACAATAGAGTAGCTTGAACCATTGTGTTTCCACTGATTACATTGACCGAACAAAGTCGGTCTCGCAGCAACAGTGAAAGGCACAACACCGTGGCACACACGGTCATTAGCCCGATAAGAGCAAACTTGGTCATTCCTCTTGACTCCTGTACAAAAAGGAGACAGAATCCAATTGTCGGTTGGAGACTGCCTCGAGTTACTGTTAATGGAACTCGGGGCTTTCGTCTTTTTGGTCTCACAACTTATTGTTTACTTGAAGCAATCGTCTGCTTGAACCAAAATGATCCAAGCACCCACCGCCATCATAGCAGCATGCTCACCACAGAAAAATATCGATTCAATTAACTAACCAACTGATATTACATTCATTTTTAATGATTATTATCATTAATAACTATTAATTATGATAATAAATAGGCAATGGGATTTTTGAAGGGTTATCTAACTTGAAAAAGGGTGCCTGTATCACCTAACTTACAATCAGAGAGAAATGTGGGGGATTACTCCCCCACCAGACTACTCAACGCACAATAGAGTAGCTTGAACCATTGTGTTTCCACTGATTACATTGACCGAACAAAGTCGGTCTCGCAGCAACAGTGAAAGGCACAACACCGTGGCACATGTCGTGTTGGAGACTGCCTCGAGTTACTATTAATGGAACTCGGGGCTTTCGTCTTTTTGGTCTCACAACTTATTGTTTACTTGAAGCAATCGTCTGCTTGAACCAAAATGATCCAAGCACCCACCGCCATCATAGCAGTATGCTCTCCACAGAAAAATATCGATTCCATTATTTACCATATTGAATATATTGATAATTAATAGAATAAGTAACAAAAATGGCCAACTCAGTTGACCATTTCGATATAAATGAACTAATTAGAAATAATGATTAGTGTTCGCGCGTTTTGCGGAATCTCACTTCAGGATAACGTTCGCTGGTTAAGTTCAAATTAACCATTGTCGGCGCAATATAAGATAAATTGTCACCGCCATCTAAGGCTAAGTTCTGCTCATTTTTGCGCTTAAATTCTTCGAATTTCTTCACATCATCGCACTCAACCCAGCGAGCGGTAGAGACGTTAACCGCTTCATAAATCGCTTCAACGTTATATTCGCTCTTCAGGCGGGAAACCACCACGTCGAACTGAAGCACCCCTACCGCACCCACAATCAAGTCATTATTGATTAATGGACGGAAGACCTGCACAGCGCCCTCTTCGGATAACTGCACCAAACCTTTCAGCAACTGCTTCTGCTTCAGCGGATCACGCAGACGAATACGACGGAATAATTCAGGCGCAAAGTTCGGGATCCCGGTAAATTTAAGCTCTTCACCTTGGGTGAAAGTATCCCCAATCTGGATAGTCCCGTGGTTATGCAGACCGATGATGTCCCCTGCATAGGCATTCTCAACTTGAGAACGGTCACCCGCCATAAAAGTCAGCGCATCAGAAATCACAACATCTTTCTTAATACGCACTTGGCGCAGTTTCATCCCTTTTTCATAGGTTCCCGAAACGATACGCATAAAGGCAACACGGTCACGGTGTTTTGGATCCATATTCGCCTGAATTTTGAAAACGAAGCCTGTAAATTTCTCTTCAGTGGCTTCCACTTCACGCACATCCGTTTTACGTGCTTGCGGTGCCGGTGCCCACTCAACGAGACCATCAAGCATATGATCCACACCGAAGTTACCCAATGCAGTACCAAAGAATACAGGGGTCAGTTCACCCGCTAAGAATGCATCGTGGTCAAATTCATGGGAAGCCCCTTGAACTAACTCCAGCTCTTCGCGAAGCTGAGAAGCTAATTCATCACCAACAGCCGCGTCTAATTCAGGGTTATTTAACCCTTTAACGATGCGAACTTCTTGAATTGTATGGCCTTGACCTGTTTGATACAAAATGGTTTCGTCACGCAGTAAGTGGTAAACACCTTTGAATAACTTACCGCAGCCAATTGGCCATGTGATTGGGCAACAAGCAATTTTCAGCTCATTTTCCACTTCATCTAACAGCTCCATTGGGTCGCGAATATCACGGTCCAATTTGTTCATAAAGGTCAGAATTGGCGTATCGCGCAGGCGAGTAACTTCCATCAGTTTACGAGTACGATCCTCAACCCCTTTACCGGAGTCGATAACCATTAAGCAGCAGTCAACGGCGGTTAATGTACGATAAGTATCTTCCGAGAAGTCTTCGTGTCCTGGAGTGTCTAACAGGTTCACTAAGCAATCATTATAGGGAAATTGCATCACAGAGGTGGTGATTGAAATACCACGCTGCTTTTCCATTTCCATCCAGTCTGATTTAGCATGCTGGTTAGAACCGCGACCTTTTACCGTTCCCGCACGTTGAATTGCGTGTCCGAAAAGTAATACTTTTTCAGTGATCGTGGTTTTACCGGCATCGGGGTGAGAAATAATAGCAAACGTTCTACGGGTGCTAACTTCATGGAGAAAATTCTGATCTGTCATTTAACCGTTCTTTTCGTCTATATCCAGATTTGTATGGGCATCAGGAAGAGGCTCGAGATGGCTCTAAGCGCAGCAAATCCGTATTGTTAATCGTAATTGGCGGTTATTTTCGCAGATCTTGGGGTTATAAACAATCAGAGCCTGAAATGTTAGGCGCTCCACCCACAGGATGGAGCCCAATAAACTTACACCGACGCAGCCACTAACTGAGCAATTTCCAGCCCCAATTCTTGTGTGCTGGCGTTTCCGCCCATATCGCGAGTCAAGTGACGACGTTCTCGAATCGCCGTTTCAACCGCTGACATAATCGTATCGTGCATTTCTTGGCAACCGAGATGCTGCATCATCATCGCTGCCGCCCAGATAGTCCCTATTGGGTTGGCAATATTTTTCCCAGCAATATCTGGTGCGGAACCATGCACAGGTTCAAACATCGATGGGAACTGTTTTTCAGGGTTGATATTCGCGGACGGTGCAATCGCAATCGTCCCCGTACATGCGGGTCCAAGGTCTGACAAAATATCCCCAAATAAGTTTGAGCCCACAATCACATCATAAAACTCCGGCATCCTCACTAAGTTAGCTGCAAAAATATCAATGTGGAATTGGTCAACTTTCACATCCGGATACTGTTTTGCCATTTCAGCCACACGGCTATCCCAATACGGCATTGAGTGAAATAATCCATTGGATTTCGTGGCTGAACTTAAATGTTTTTTATCGCGAGAACGGGCAAGTTCGAAAGCATATTTTAAAATTCGGTCAGTCCCTTTGCGGGTAAAAATACTTTGCTGGGACACCATTTCATCTTCCGTCCCTTCATACTGAATTCCACCAATTGCAGAATATTCGCCCTCTACGTTTTCACGCACTACATAAAAATCAATATCACCCGGTTTTTTATCCGCCAGCGGGCATTTAATCCCTTCAAATAAACGGACCGGACGCAGATTCACATATTGATTAAAAGCACGGCGAATTGGTAGTAATAAACCCCATAAGGAAATATGGTCTGGAACTCCAGGGAACCCAACGGCACCTAAGAAAATAGCATCAAATTTTTTCAGTTGTTCTAAACCATCTTCAGGCATCATACGCCCTGTACGGTGATAGGTTTCACACGACCAGTCAAAGTGTGTAAAGTTAAGCTTTACACCGTGCTTTTGTGCTGCTGCCTCTAAAACACGTAATCCTTCAGGGATCACTTCCGTTCCGATTCCATCACCCGGAATGACTGCTATATTGAATTGTGCCATTTTCAACGCCCTTATTATTATCTATGCATGTTCTCCAGTTTATGGCTTGCTGTGATAAAGTATAGGCATGAACTGTAATCCCTAGGTTTACAAACTATGAACAAGCTACCTTTGCTTGAAGATATCCGTGTATTTGTCACGGTCGCCCGATTGATGAGCTTCTCCCAAGCGGCTGAACAACTATTAGTATCTCCAGCATATATATCGAAACGCATTAAGTTACTGGAAGAAAACTTAGGGCAAACGCTGTTTTTCCGTAATGCTCGCGCCATTCAATTGACGCCAGAAGGGAAAATTGTTCTGCGTAGTAGTGAGTTGTTACTGGAAGAATTGGAGCGTATGCAGGGAGAGTTACAAGCTTGTCGCGAAGAGATCCGCGGAGAACTGCGCATCAGTTGCAGTACAGGCTTTGGTAGCACCTACCTGAATCCCTTTATTCTAGCATTACGTGCTGATTATCCGCTTTTGGGTATTGATCTGACACTAACAGATCGTTCTGTCGATATCATCAGTGAAAATATCGATTTGGATATCTGTATTGGCGGCACCATTTCCGAGCAATTTATTGCACGCCGGTTAGCCCGCAATAGCCGAGTGCTTTGCGCCTCTCCCGCGTATATTCAAAAATATGGGCAGCCTTCTTTACCCCAAGAACTTGAACAAAAACACTTGTGTATTGCCATCAAAGAGCGCAATCAAGCTCCCGCAATCTGGAAATTAGAGCACCAACAAGAAAGCATGACCATCACGCCGAACAGTAAATTAATGGTCAATAACGGCGAAGTCGCCAAACAATGGTGCCTCAGCGGTGAAGGGATTTTATTACGTTCACTTTGGAGTGTACTCCCTGAACTTCAGTCAGGAAAACTAGTGCGCGTTCTACCGCAATGGCATCAAGGTGCTGATGTTTTTGCTGTTTATTCACGTAGTTTACGTAATAGTGCTAGTCTTAGAGTTTTCATTGAAAATCTTGAAAAGTATCTCGCCACCCATTTACCACCCATCTTTGGGGATGAATATAACCAATTGGATGCCCATTAATGACCGAACCAGAGACTTTTAAAGAGCGCTTACTCAAGCTATTGAAACAGAAAAAAATGAGCCAGTTAAAAGTTGGGGAACAACTTGGCGTTTCCCGTACTGCTGTCAATAAGTGGACAAAAGGCGGCATGATTGACGAAGATAATCTCAATAAGCTGGCTGATTTACTCGATGTCGATAAGATTTGGCTCAAGTATGGTGAATACACGCAATCCCAACATTCGCTATCTGGAGTAGGCGGCACGCGCAATATCAATGAAGTGCATTTACAAGAATCGGCGGAGATCGTCACTTGGGAATGGGATTTATTGACTGGTGAGCTGAATTATTCCGATAACGTTGAAGCGGTGTATGGCATAAAAATTACCACCAACGAAGATTTCTGGGCGTTAATGGATCCGACATCCAAAGATAAGCTGGTCAATGGTTACTCCAAAATTATTAAAGAAGGTGGCGCCCATGAGATGGATTTTAAAATCAACTGGGAAGGTGACTACCGTTGGATCACATCCAGAGCTGCTGGCGTCAAAGGCCCTAACGGCAAAGTCACAAAATTAGTTGGGATCAGCTTGGATAATACTGAGCGTAAAAACAATGAGTTACGTCTGCGAAAAATCAAGTGCTACTTTGATGTGCTACTGACTCACTTCCAGCACTTAGTTGCCTTTACCGATACAGCCGGAGAAATCCTCGCCAGCAATCTTAAAAGCCAATCAACAGATATTGATTATTTAGCCTTACAGCGCCTTCTTTATCAATTAGCCATTAATCATAAAACGTGGCTCGACGATGTTATCCAAACAGGCCGTGGGCAAATTGTGTTTCAGGACAAGCAGATCACCGCCTATCATCATCTTAATGATGAGCATCAATCCTTCTTAATGTTTGAATTAAAACCATCATAAATAACA
This sequence comes from Providencia sp. PROV202, assembly GCF_028479565.1. Lineage (NCBI taxonomy): Bacteria > Pseudomonadati > Pseudomonadota > Gammaproteobacteria > Enterobacterales > Morganellaceae > Providencia > Providencia sp. PROV202. Next base: position 36,548 of record NZ_JAMPNV010000023.1, read on the forward strand.
GTAAAAACCCCAGTGATTAAGCTGGGGGTTTCGCGGCGATAAACCTAAGAAATCGTGATTATAAATCTAACACCAGCCGTTTTCCTTTCGCCCGAGACACACACAGCATCATGGTTTTTTGCTCCGCTTTCTCATCATCGTCCAGATACAAATCGCGATGGTCCGCTTCCCCTTCCAAAATTGCCGTTTCACAGGTTCCACAAACGCCATTGCGGCACATGCATTCCACTTTTATGCGCTTATCCGCTTCGATAACCTGCAAAATAGATTGGTCTTCCGCAACCTGTATACTGAATCCTGAACGCTGAAAATGCACTTCAAAAGAGTCTCCCTCACTCGCCACTTCGCCAAAATTTTCAAAATGCACTTGTGCGCTGCCAAGGTGTTGATTGCCCTGTTCAATGGCTTCATTAATCAGTCTTTCAGGGCCGCATACATACACATGGCTATTTTTAGGTTGGGATTGAATTAATGTGGTAACGGACATCCGTTGGCCTTGGGATTTATCATAGGTGAATAAACGAGCACCAATACGCGCCTGCAATTCATCAACAAACGCCGCCGTCGCTTTATCACTGAACCCGTAATGAAGCTCAAAATCCATTCCTGAGTGCTCAAGCTCATACAAGTAGGATAAAAATGGCGTGATCCCAATCCCTCCTGCGATCAAAATATGTTTGCTGTCCTGCTCTTGCGCTAATGCGAAAAAATTTTGCGCAGGGGATAAATAGAGTGCATCCCCCTGCGCAATGTTATCGTGCATGAAAACAGAACCCCCTTTCGAGTTCTGGTCACGCAAAACAGAGATACAGTAACGATCGCACTGCTGAGGGTCGCTTATTAATGAATAAGCTCGTTGTAGTCCAGCTTGTTCATCCATGTGAACCGTGACATGGCTCCCCGCGCTAAACGGGCTAAGTTGCCCTTCTTGCGCCACGAATTCAAACATTTTAATGGTTGGGCTGACCTGTTCAATTCGGCTAACATTCACCGCTATTTTTTGTTGGCTCATCACAGTTCCTTTTTCCGTTACGCGATATCAAGGCACAGATATTTGATGCTTAAATAATCATCGATACCATAATGGGAGCCTTCTTTACCTAACCCCGACTGTTTAACCCCACCAAACGGAGCCACTTCGTTAGAAATCAAACCGGTATTGATCCCTACCATGCCGCTTTGCAGCTTTTCAGCCACTCGGTAAATACGGTTTACATCCCGAGAAAAGAAATAAGCGGCTAAACCATAAATAGTGTTATTGGCACGGCGAAGCACTTCATCTTCATCACTAAATCGAATTAATGTCGCTATAGGGCCAAAGATCTCTTCATGAACGATATCCATTGAATCATCGGCATCCACCAGCACTTTCGGGTTGATAAAGTGACCGTACTCCTCAATTTCAGAACCTAATGCCACTCGGCGTGCGCCTTTAGCAAGAGCATCCTCAAGAAGTTGATTCATTCCATCAATCGCCTTCGTGGTGATCATCGGCCCAATATCGACCCCGGCATCCACACCATTGCCGACTTTTAACTTGGCAACTTGCGCTACAAACTTGCGTTCGAATTCATCAAAAATGGCATCATGAAGATAAAAACGGTTAACGCAGACACAAGTTTGCCCACCATTGCGGAATTTGGCTTGAATAGCGCTAGTGACTGCTTTATCAATATCCGCATCGTCAAAAACAATAAATGGTGCGTTTCCGCCTAATTCAAGCGACGTTTTCTTGATAGTCGATGCGCACTGCTCCGCTAATACACGCCCCACTTGGGTGGAGCCCGTAAAAGAAAACTTACTGATCAGTGGATGTTTGGTCAGTCTTTCCCCCAGAATACGAGATTCCCCGGTGACCACATTAAAAATACCCGCAGGGATCCCCGCTTCATCAGCAAGTTGAGCCAATGCTAATGCGGTAAAGGGTGTTTCGGTGGCCGGCTTGATGATGATACTGCACCCTGCTGCAAGTGCCGGCGCCGCTTTACGCGTGATCATCGCTGCAGGGAAATTCCAAGGCGTAATCGCGCTGCACACGCCAATGGGTTGCTTGATCGTAGAAAGGCGATTTGTTCCAACGATTTGTGGAATCGTTTCCCCATAAACACGCTTACCTTCCTCTGCAAACCACTCAATAAAAGAGGCTGCATAACGAATTTCGCCTTTTGCTTCATGCAGCGGCTTACCTTGCTCAAGGGTCATCAGCAACCCAAGATCATCAATATTTTCCTCAATCAATTCAAACCAACGGCGCAAAATAATTGAGCGCGCTTTCGCGGTTAATTGGCTCCATCCCGCCATCGCGGTATGAGCTTGCTCAATGGCTTCATCAACCTGTGTCGCTGTTAGGCTGGGGATTGTCCCCAGCACTGTTTGAGACGCCGGATTGGTCACGGGAATTTTGTTCTCCGTTTCTACCCAGCAACCATTGATATAGCAGGCTTGGCGAAATAGCACAGCATGTTTTAACCTGTTCATCGTCACGTCTCCCATCCCTTGCGATTATTCTGTGTGAGCGCCAGCCACAATTTTGTGGAAGTGGGCAACACCGTGCTCGCTGATCCCACTACGTTGTCTATCGGCCATAATGCGTCCTTGACCACGATACCCACGGGAACGCAGGCCTTTTTGTACACTCTCCACCAAACGCAAATCTTCAGGGCGGAATACCGTGCGGTACCATTCCACTAAATTTTTCTGATATTCCGTCAGTTCTTCATTCAAGAAATAGATATCGTAATGCTGCAATGTCTCGCCCGCATTCACCGGGAATTCATAAATCACGGTCATAAAATCGCCGCCAGGAGGCATATTAAACATGGTGCTTGGCCAAATCCAAAAACCAAAGAAGCGCGGGTCTAATACTGACTCATCGAACTGATAAGAGGATTCAGAGGGCTTGGCTTTACCGATTTGTACCGTCCAATTATCTTTAAGCAGATGCTCATACACATTCACATCCACAGAACTGGCAAAGCTAACGTGGTTAGTCGGGCAGTGATAGCATTCAATGTAGTTATCAACGATGGTTTTCCAGTTAGCCGGAGTATGGCTAACAAAACGCGCTGCTAATTTCAGGTCATTGATAACCGAGCACGCTTCTTCCATTTTTTCGGCTAAACCGGGTAGCTGCTCTTCAATTGGTTGAGGCACACCGTCCGTCAGGTTTACATAGATAAAGCCTGCGTGTTCAGTCACATGGAAAGAACTTAATGACATCGCATTCGCTTCAAAGTTATTCACATTTTCGCAGTTAGTTGCATGTGCCAACTGCCCATCCAACTTGAATGCCCAAGCATGATAAGGGCAGGTAATCACGTTTTTCATTTTCCCGCCATCACCGCTAATCAACTGATGACCACGATGCGGACAAACGTTATAAAATCCGCGCAAAACATCATCACGACCACGAACAATCACAAGGCTTTCACCAATTAATTGGCGAGTAATATAAGCATTTTTTTCTTTTACTTCACTCACATGACCAACACAAACCCATGAGTTAGCAAAGATTTTTTCTTTTTCAAAATCAAAAATGTCTTCGGATGTGTAATAACGTGCAGGGATAGTCCATGCATTATCTATATCAAGGTGATCATTAATCGAAATGACTTTAGCTGCATTGCTCATAATTGCCCTCTCACTTGTAAACTTATAGTTAACATCTTTTAGGCGGATGTTAACGAAGATCGCAATAATGATCAAACAAAATCTCAACAGGTTTTACAAATAAAATTATTTATAATTTAATTCAATACCTTGCATCGTAATTTAATAATTTCAATGTTAATACTTGGTTAATTAATTGTTGACTGAGCAATCTTTGCATGGCTATCCTCTGTAAACCCAAAGTAAGCATCACCTGCAAAATAACGACTCAACAAAAGCGATAATAAAGAAGTGAGCAACTGGAGAAGAGGTATGATGAATCATAAAAGGTCTGTATTTTACGTATCCCTCGCCTTTAGCCTGATCCTTATAGGCTTAGGGGCTTTTATTCCCGACAAACTGGAAACATTTTCACACTCGGCCCTGAGCTTTATCTATAACAACTTAGGTTGGTTTATTCTCGGCGCCGTTTTCATTTTTTTTAGCTTCTGTATGTACCTGGGATTTTCGAAGTTTGGTCATATTCGCTTAGGCGATGATAATGACAAACCGGAATACAACACGGCCACTTGGGTCGGTATGCTGTTTAGCGCATCGATTGGGATCAGCTTGGTATTCTGGGGCGTCGCCGAACCCGTTTCTTACTATATTAGCCCGCCAATGGGACCAGGAATGACGGAGCAATCCGCAAAAACAGCGATGCAATATGTCTACCTGCATTGGGGCGTTTCGGCTTGGGCTTGCTATGCCTTAGTCGGAGTTTCTTTAGCCTTTTTCCAGTTCAGAAAAAAATTGCCCTCTTCATTAAGTTCCGTGTTTTATCCATTAATTGGCGATCGTATCAAAGGGTCAATTGGAAAATGGGTGGATGTACTGGTCGTGTTATCCATAGTGATTGGTATCGCTACATCCCTCGGGTTTGGTACGTTACAAGTCAACAGCGGAATGCATTATCTGTGGGATTTGCCTGTTAGTATTTATATTCAAATCGCGATTATTGCCGTTGTGACTGTTATTTATATCGCCTCGACCATTTCAGGATTACAGGGCGCCATTAAGCACCTTTCGAACCTCAACATGTTGCTTGCCTTCGCATTAATGGGGTTTATTCTGTTTGCCGGCCCAACACAAACTATCTTGAAAGTACTGTTCCAAGGTATCGGGGATTACATGCAAAATTTCGTCAGCATGTCATTTCGTACTGAGCCTTATAATGATGGTTCGTGGATTGCTAACTGGACACTGTTTTATTTCGGCTGGTGGATTGCATGGGCGCCATTAGTGGGTAGCTTCGTTGCGCGTATTTCCAAAGGTCGTACAATCAAAGAGTTTATGATTGGTGCCGTATTTATTCCGGTGTTAGGTTCATTTGCTTGGTTTGCGGTGATGGGCGGCTCAGCCATCCATATCATCCAAAATCTCGGTGAAGTAGCCTTAGCGGATGCAGTCAAAACCGATGTCACGTCTGCACTGTTTAAATTCTTAGATTATTTCCCAGCACCAACGTTAATCAGTATCTTAGCCATGGTCTTGGTGATGGTGTTCTTTATTACATCAGCAAACTCAGCGGTATTCGTCTTAGGTATGGTCAGTGAGAATGGTAATCCAAATCCAAGCCATGTGACCAAAACTATCTGGGGAGTGGTCATTGCGGCGATTGCTATCGTGCTTATCATGACGGGAGGACTCACTGGTTTACAGTCCGCACTTGTCGCCACCGCAATCCCACTTTCGGTGTTAATGTTGATTATGTGCTACTCAACCTATAAAGGTCTGAATGAAGAAGTCAAAGCAACGACCAAAGTCAAAAGGAGCCTGAAAGAAAAAGTTGGGCGCTTGAGAAAACCTATCTTCACGGAAACAGAGAAATCGTAAATGATAGGCTCGTGAAGGTTATAAAAAACCACGGTGGCTTCAGGGCTACCGTGGTTTTTCTTTAGAAAAATGTATTACGCTTTTTGACTAAACATATCTTCACTGAACAAGGTTAATGCCAGTACTAACGCATCTTCTCGGCCTGTTTTCGTTGGATAATAATCTTTACGCACAGTAGCCTGTTGAAAACCGAGTTTGTCATACAGATGAATGGCAGAGGTGTTCGATTCTCGCACTTCCAGCCATAGCGTTGAAATTCCTCGATTAACAAGGTCGTTAATTAATCTTTCCAATAACATACGCCCATAACCACGCCCTTGAAAATCAGGATGAATGGCAATGTTAAACAGCGTAGCTTCATCTAATACATACTGAGTTATTGCATACCCAACAATTTGATTATTAACTGATATTTTTAGATTATGGTACTTTTCACCTTGGTTTCCATAAAAAACTCGCTCAGTCCACGGAAAATCATGGCTTAACTTTTCAATTAAGAAGGCTGTAGCGAGATCAGATTGTTTGAGTGTTGAAATTTTCATCATATTGATAAATTTGTTTCCATAGTGCCTGTTTAGCATTGCTGCTTGCTATCAGTTCAGACAAAACAGGAGAAATAAATGTGACTTTTGAACCTTCGGGATGAATGCCATCCCCTATCACCCAACAAGGTATTGTTATTGGTGTTGGAATGAGTTTGAGCTGATCGGAATTAATGCATACAACGTCAATCTCATCGATCTTCATTGTGAGAAAAATATCTTTTAGCAGCTGGCTGTTTAAATCAAGGTTCTCATCAGTGATAATAATAAGCTTAGTCGACTCAGGAATGCGTACACCACGTTCACCACGTAACACAGCCGGATTTCTCACCATCCATTGAGTGATCCCCATTTGTTCTAAAAGTCTGTCACGTCGTGTCATTGCTTTACCCAGTCGTTAGTTAACAACCACATCTTATCAAAGGGGATTAATAGCGCCAACAGAGCAATGCTATTTATCTTTTTTCTGGTAAGGTAGTCCGCGTGGTTATATTCATTTTAGGAGATAGACAGAATATGTCATTACTGACACCCGCCAGCGAAGTTATTCAACGCCATTTAGAGCACTTTACCGATCGTCATGTTCTTTTGGCAGGCGATATTCAGGATGAACTGGGCGCAATTTTAGAAGCCGCCAGCGTGCGCGTGCTCACTAACCAGTACCATCGCTGGAAAAACTTACAGCCGGCATTGGGTGAAAATGTTCTGTTTTCTTCAACAGCAACTGCGGAATTCGTTAAACCTTGCGACACCTTAATTTACTTTTGGTCTAAGAACAAACAAGAAGCCGCGTTCCAACTTGATGACTTATGTACCCATCTTGCTGCTGGCAGCCAAATTTTTATCGTCGGCGAAAATCGCAGCGGCGTAAAAAGTGCCGACGCGATAATGGAAGGGATTGCGACACTGCAAAAAATTGACTCCGCACGCCGCTGTGGACTCTATTATGGTGAACTCGAGCAACCAACCGAATTTGATATTAAACGCTGGTGGCGTAACTATCAGGTTGATAACGTGAAAATTCATGCGCTTCCAGGTGTATTCAGCCATAACGAGTTAGATATCGGCAGTGATTTACTGCTTTCCACATTGACTGAGCCAATGAGCGGTAATGTGCTTGATCTGGCTTGTGGTAACGGCGTACTCGCTGCGGTTATCGGCTCACAAAATCCAGATGTCACCTTAACTCTGAGTGATGTCAGCGCATCCGCGATTGATTCCGCTACAGCAACATTAGCAGCCAACAACCTCACCGGTAAAGTGATCCCAAGCGACGTCTATTCCGATGTTGATGATAAATTTGATTGGATCATTTCGAATCCACCGTTCCATGATGGGATCAACACCAGTTATAACGCGGTAGAAACACTGATTTTCCAAGCACCTAAGCACCTGAAAAAAGGCGGACGCTTACGGATCGTAGCGAATGCGTTTTTACCATATCCTGATCTGCTGGATAAAGCGTTTGGCGGCCATGTGGTTCTGGCTAAGACAGGTAAATTCAAAGTTTACGAAGCCATTAAGCGCTAAAACAACGAAATTATCTCATTGTCGATTTTGTTTCTAACGGTCAACTTTATAAGTTGGCCGTTTTTTCATCAAACAAAATTACGCCGATAAAAATTTATTGACGTCTGCTCAAATTAGCCTAAAATCCGCAGCGTACTATTGATGCATGAGCAATTATGCAAAAGAGTTAGTATTGCGAGGGTGGCGGAATTGGTAGACGCGCTAGCTTCAGGTGTTAGTGTCCTATGGACGTGGGGGTTCAAGTCCCCCCTTTCGCACCACTTCCTCTTCATAATTTCAATTATCTATGCGTTGACTGCTCTTCGCTATCCGTATCACATAGTTATCTATGCTCAACGGAATAGCGGCGTTTGTCGCCTTTGTCTAATTGAAATTCTTTTGAGTAAGAAAGCTCATATCATAATTTCAATTATCTATGCGTTGAGCATGATGTAGACAAGTATCAATAGAAAGAATTTTGACAGTATTTGCGAGGGTGGCGGAATTGGTAGACGCGCTAGCTTCAGGTGTTAGTGTCCTATGGACGTGGGGGTTCAAGTCCCCCCTTTCGCACCACTGTTAATGATTCGTAGCCTTAATCTTCAAAAATTCAATCTTCAGATATTCAATTCTCAATAGCCATTCACGCAATATTCCTAACCTAGATATCGCTTAGATAATCTTAGCTTCGCATAATAAAAATCAGTAAAAAACACGCTAAAGACATCACCGCTGGAATAATGAGTAAACGCCGTGAACCTCGATTAAACAGCATGCCTGCCGTCGCAATCATCAATGTGATCATCGCCACTTTCAGTGGATCAAACCCCATATTGCTCAGCAAATACATAATACTCAGTAACACCACCGCGAAGACGCCCCACAAACCAGCACCAATACGCCGCAACCCTGTTGCTTTTGATACGCTAGTTCCCATAACGCCTCCCATTTATAGCTAACGAGTTTTTGGCTAACTCTTAATTAGCCTATAATTTTGCTAAAGATGATAATGATTATCAATAATATCTGCGTTTCTATAAAAATCAATCAAATTTTTGTGGGGAAAAATATCTCCCCACGGTGAAAATATCACTCAAAAATACAAACAAAGTGAATATCTTCAGGCTCTAGCGCAAACAGTTCAGGATCTGGCTTTTCGAGCAGTTCACAACCCATATATTGATAAAAATGCACCGTATTTTCGGAAGGGGTTGCAGAAATATACAACCCACCCGCGCCTTTCTCCAACGCCCTCTGCTGACAAAGTTTGAAAAGCTGGCCGCCCAGCCCTTCACCACGATATTGGTGACTAACATGAAGGAAAGAAAGTTGTAGCAAATCTAACTTTTCCCCGCGCCATACATTATCTAAACTGGCTGCGGCGATTAGGCTATCTTCATCAAAAACCCCAAAGAAAACAGCCCCGTTATCATAGCTAGCAAGTAAATACGGTGTATAAGCATCCGTTTCACCTTCAGGCCAACCTTTCATATCAAACCGCTGGGCAGATAACACTAATGTACCCTGCTGGTGAAGATAAAGATGTTCAATCAATTCAGTTCTATCAATCAACCACACATTTGGGATCTCATCCCGCGTGAGTTCACGTGTTATTCTCATTTTTATTGTTCTCTTAATACTTATATAAAGGCTATATAAATCGGATAGATAGCGAGCATACAGGCTACACAATAAAAAAGAAATCAGGGCATAAAGAAGGAAACTTAATGAGGATTTATTGGACTTTATAAACAAAAAAGTTCTCTGCAGCATCCTGCCACAGAGAACTTTTAACTACAGGGGTTGGTTTATTGCTTCAATCCCATCGCATCGCGCATGGTAAAGAACAAATCGGTTTGGTCGGTCAGACCCATCACGTTCGCGGCATGTGGACCATAAGCTGCAACACGTAGCTGAGCACCTGTATGCTCCTGTGAATCTTCTTCTTCAGAGTTACCGTAGTTCACGGTCATCACGGTACCGTCTTTTGTGATCAGCGCTTGAGTTAAGCCTGATGACTTAGTTCCGTCTGGAATAATTTGACTTGAATGAGAGTGGTCAGCCGTCACGATAACCAGCGTATCACCGTGCTTCTTAGCGAAATCTAAGCCAACTTGTACCGCTTGATCCAGCGAGACAGTCTCGCCGATTTGGCCACATGGGTTCGCTTTATGATCCTGTTTATCGATAGATGCGCTTTCAACCTGTAAGAAGAAGCCATTCGGATTTACTTTCAGTAAATCAATCGCTTTTTCCGTCATTTGCGCTAATGTCGGTGCATTCGGGTCTAACTTAGAATTCGGTTTACACTCTAAAGCTGCATTATTTAAGTTGCCGTGATAAGTGGCTTTTGGACCTTCCCACGCCACGGTCATGTTGCCATCATGGAACAGGCCTAACACTGGCTTATCTTGGTTAGCTTCTTTGATTGCATCGAGTGACTTAGCATCACGAACGATAGTGAATCCACGCTCTTCCGCTTGTTTTTCCAAGGTTTTCCCTTTGTAATCACCCGCTTTAGCTTCCTGCTTAAAGCTTTTCGCACCACCACCTAATGTGACATCGGCGCGGGTGATCATTAGCTGTTCAGAGATAGAACCACGACCGCCATTTTCTAATGCATTCGTTGCACATTTTTCGCTGGTTTCTTCTGGGCCGTAACATTTACGCCCCGTCACGTGAGAAAACTGAGCCGCTGGCGTTGCATCTTGGATTTCAGATGTCGTCACGTTGCCCGTTGCTTTACCATTACGTTTTGCAATTTCAATCAATGTGTCATGGTCGTTACCAAACACATCAATCCCTAAAGCGCCGTTATAGGTTTTCACACCGGAAGACCATGCCGTTGCAGATGCCGCAGAATCAGTGACATAGTCTGGTTTTTGTGTTTTCTTGTCTAATGCGTAATGGGTGTATTGCCCAGTGATTGGCAGTGCATCGATTCCTTTAAAGAAACCGCCAGCGCCTTCTGCATAGTTACGTGCGACAGTAATTTCAGAATCACCCATACCATCACCGATAAATAAAATAACGTTCTTTGCTTGACCATTATGCAGTGCTGCTTTCATGATATCCGTCTGTTCAGTCGATAAACGGCGAGCACCACCAAATTTAGTGATATCCCCTTTTGCAGCTCGACTTTCTGAAACTGCATCATTTTTATCCGCGGCATAAGTTGGGATTGCAGTTCCTAGAATTAACGTACTTACGGCGACGGCTAACATCGATTTTATAAAATGACCTGTCATAAGTTTTATCCTTGCCAATCAATAAGAAGAGTAAATAAGTATGCTTCGAATAGTTGACCAGCATGCTAGAGCAGCCAGATGACAGTTGAATGACGGTTTTATGTCGATATAAAGATGATTGTCATAAACATAGATACCATTAGCATGACAACCCTAAATGCGAAACGCCCAATCTGAGCGTTATCGAGGAGAAAAATTATGGCTGAGAAGCCTGTTGGTTCATGAGCTGAGAAATCAGCTGTAATGCACTTAACAAGCGATGACGCTGCTGCTCAGTCAAACGTAAATAACGCCTAGCAGCAGGGATCCGACTAACCATTTCCGATGCGGTATAAGGCTCAATTTCACACCGCCAAACCCCATTTTTGACAGCAATATGACAATGAGTGAAGTCTAGCTCTTCGAAAGTTTGGCGGATCACAGGGTACTGCTCCAAACTTTCGACCAAAAGTTTCCCATCCGTTTGTTGTGTCGTGAACTGAACGTGTTTTTTCCGCGCAGATCCTGCGGTTTTCACATCAATCTGTGCCATCAGCGCACTATCACATTTACCGGAAACTGCAAAACGGCTATGCACAATAAACGCCATAAACAAGGTTTTTACACGCTCAGTCACTTCCACTTTAATGCCTTGAGGCAATTGGATGAGGAGCACTCCAGGTGCCCCCCATTCACAAATATAAGGGGCGATATCTTTCTCTATCCGATTTAACGTTAACCCCGCTTGATACCCTGTCGGGAGGCGCTTTTGGGTTAACTTTTTCCACCATGATGACTTAGGCAAGGTTACGTAAAGGCTCAAGTTCCACCTCCTCTGCATTGTCATCTTCAAATGAGTTGGATAATACTTGTTCAACCGGAACAGGTTTAAATGGATTCACTCTCTGCACTAACACGGTCCAACCTAATGCATAACTCGCGGTTAATCCCAACATAATGGCAAATGGGATATACACATCCGCTTTATTCATGCCCGGCGGCGTGATGTAAACAATCGCTAGGATGATCCCCACACTCGAAATAATTTGTGGGATAGGGAAGAATGGTGAGCGATAAGCACGATGTAAATCAGGTCGACGAATACGCAATAGCACCACAGAAATCGTCACTAATAAGTACGCCGTTCCCCACGAACACACCGCCGCCAGAACCAGTGAAATAATACGGTCTAAATCCCCTTGGATAGCAAATGCGTGCAAACATGGGATCATCACCGCCACTAAAATACCGAACACAGGCGTTTTAAAGCGAGGGTGTAAATAAGCGAATACCTTTGGTAATGCACCATCTAACGCCATACCGTAAAGAATACGCGGAACTGCTGCCATTAAGGTGTTGATGGTCGCCCCACCCGCCAGCAATAATGCAATCCCAATCCAGTATTTACCGAAGTCACCCATGATTTGCCCAGCAAACGCAGGAATGGCCATTGGCGTTTCTAATAGACTCACACCATTTTGTGGATCGACAATCACGTTTTCGACTTGGTTAGTCAGTGCTGCACCAAACAAGAACATACAGAATGCTACGCCACATAAACCAATCGCCATCGCACGCGGGATCACTTTGGCTGAATTTTTAATTTCAGGCGCCATCGGTGTCACTAATTCACAGCCGACAAACATAAACATCGCCATTCCCACAAAGCTAAGAACAACGGTCGGGTCAGAAATATTCAGCCCTTGACCAAACCAGCCTTCTGCGGAAACGTGAAATGGCATCAGCAGCCCGCAAATACTGAAAATCACTAGCGTGCTCCACATTGCAAAAGTGAGCACCACTTCCACCTTACCAAAAGCTTCGATACCAAATGCATTCAGTAAGCCGAATGCCACGACTAAACCAACACCCACCATCCAAGAGGAGTTGTTGGTTTCCAGCACTGTATTCAGGCTTTCAAAGTTCACTAACGCCATAATACCGGACAGAATGGTCTCTGCGGTGCCAGCAAAAACGTGAACAATTAGATAGGCAGACAGCGCCCCTGTAATCGCCCAAAAACGACCCATACCGCAGGAGATATAGTCGTAAACAGAACCGGAGGTTGGTAAAATTGCCGCCGCTTCAGAGAATGTGGTTAATTGAGCCTGCATCATGATAAAGCTCAGTAAAACAGCTAAGGCAAAAGTATCACCGCCGATCCCAAAACCACTGGTTACAGTGAGGATCACAGGGCTTGCCATAATCACGCCAACCGAACTGGCGAGCGTGGTTGGAAAGCCGACCTTACCTTTTTCAATATGTGATGTTAATTTTGAGGATAAATTCATTTTGCTTCCCTCTCTCTGCTCACAGCCCGAATTGTGAATTTTTTGTAAAAACGAAGTGACTGCATTCTCACTATAGAAATAAGCACAAACATGTCGCCATCGTCCTTTAGAACGATACCCAGAGAGAGGGGCGCGCGCAGAGCCCAAGACGAAAAGTACCCTTTAAAAACTCAAGTAATATAATAATCATTTAAATATCAATGGTTAGTTAAAAATCACCTCATTAATATATTAACAAATACACTGCGAAAGATACCCAAAGGCAGCCAACTACCTCTAAGCGATAAAAAACAAGTTTTGAATAGTGTAATCAAGCTCACGTTATTAACATGTTTACTTTATGTTAACTGAATTAAATTGCATGATAGTAAACTGTATATTTTGATGGGGTATGATGATGGTTCAACCGCTATTTAGTGAGAGTCAACAGGGCTTAATCGACTGCTGCCTAAATACAATTGCCCATATCATTCCGATTTCTGCGGCGGTTTATTATCTGGTGAATGAACACTGGCAGCCAGAAAACCATGTCCTGTATGGGATTTCCGCGCGTATGCATGAAGAGTATCTCTCGGCCTTTTCCCAGCACGATCCCTTACATCCCGACCATTTTCGCGGGGAAGATCTCCGTTTAGTGAAGATGCCGGTGGAAATGCGTCAGCACGATCAAACCTTCTTCCATGATTTTATGCAACCGAACCATATCGCGGATATGGCCGAGATTTTTATTCGCCGTAAAAATAAGATTGTGGCGGGCATTTCGGTGCTACGAGATACGCCATTTACCCCCCAAGAAGTGATGAGGCTCAATGCAATCTTACCGATTGCGGAGCTTATGACGTTCGATGTACGCCCCGATTCACTGGTTTCCTATACCCCGAAAGAGCAGGAAATCATTCACTTAGTGCGAGAAGGCGCCAGTAATAAACGTATTGCGCTGCTATTGGGCGTTTCGCTTTCCACCGTGAAAACCCATCTACGCAATATTTTTACCAAAGCCAATGTGAGCAACCGGACAGAGTTAGTTTCCTCCGGATTTATTCTCCGCCAAGATAAAATTCTATAAAAAATCCCGGCACATTGACCGGGAAAACTGTTGCTTTACAGAAAAAACAAAACCACTAACGCTCTAATAACGCACCATGACGGACTTTAATTCAGTGTAATGTTCAATAAATGCACTACCAAATTCACGACCAATTCCTGAAGATTTAATACCACCGAAAGGTACTGCTGGGTCAAGGAAGGTGTGCATATTCACCCAAACGGTACCGGCTTCAATTTGTGAAACCATACGCATTGCTTTGCTGAGATCATTTGTCCACACACTCGCAGCCAAGCCAAACGGCGTGCTATTCATCATCGTAATCAGCTCTTCTTCATCATCATAAGCTAAGAAGGTACCGATAGGACCAAATGTCTCTTCTTTCATTAACACATCATCTGGACCATTTGCGCGAATAATCGTAGGCGGTACAAAGTAACCCGCTCCAGCAATTGGCTGCCCGCCATAGACAATTTCGCTACCATCTTGGCGTGCTTTTTCAAATAGGCTTAAGATCTTATCGTAATGGGCTTTATTGGCTAATGGACCCATTTCTGTGGTTTCATCCAATGGCGAACCAATCTTCATCGCCGATAAACGCGCTTTTAGCGCATCCAGAACCGCATCCATCAATTTAGCTGGAATATAGAAACGCTCTGCGGCTGCGCAGATTTGCCCTTGGTTTAAATAACCTGCTTCAATGATGCCGCTCACAATCTTATCCACGGATAAATCCGCTAAGAATGCCGCACCATTTTTACCGCCCAATTCTAATGTGACGCGAGTCAGTTTACCTTCCATTGCAGAGCGCCCTACCGCCAATCCAGTCGGAACAGAGCCTGTAAAGGTCACTTTCGAACAAAGTTCATGGCTGATTAAAGCAGGTCCCACTTCGCGACCGCCACCATTAACGATGTTAATCACGCCATCGGGAATACCCGCTTCTTTAGCGAGTTCAGCCACGCGTAGCATGGTCAGAGGGGTAAACTCACTTGGCTTCAGTACAATCGTGCAGCCACATGTCAATGCGGCGGCTAATTTCCAAATGGAAATCATAATGGAGAAGTTCCATGGAATAATCCCTGCAACCACCCCGACAGGCTCACGCTGGGTAAATGCCGAGTATTTTTCGCCATTAAATGATGGCAAAGAAACATTCAGGGTTTCACCGCTAATTTTGGTTGCCCAGCCCGCAAAATAACGTAAAAACTGCGCCGCTGATCCCACTTCCAGAAAACGTGATAACTGAATGGTTTTCCCAGAACTTAAGGTTTCTAATTGCGCTAATTCTTCTAAGTGTTTTTCGAGCAAATCCGCTAAACGATTCAAACAGTTGCCTCGTTCCATCGGTGTGGTATTTGCCCATGAGCCTTTAAATGCGGCATATGCCGCATTCATCGCTGCATCAACTTCTTCACGAGTCCCTTCTTTCACTTTCGCAATCACTTGCTCGGTGGCTGGATTCACGACTTCAAAATAAGCATCTCCCTTGCCAGAAACAGGCAATCCATTAATAAAATGACCGTGTTGACGGTTCAAGAATTCTCTCACTTCTGGTAACAGGGTTAACTCACTCATCGTTATCTCCACCTCGTTAATTTATCGAATTACGCATTCACGCAGGCTAAATAGTGTTTTACAAAACGTGGTGCGCTGATTTCCCATAGCACTTCAGTGCCTTTAGCTGCAAACCAAGTGTCGCCTTTGTGGTATTCCACGGTGACACCTGTTTTCACGTCGGTTAATTTCACCGAACCTTCATGGACAGTTGCCATTTCATCAAATGGGTAAACCATCTTAAATTTGCCTGTTGTACACGCAAAAATACCGCAAGTCAGATTATCTGTTGGCTCGCCGTGGATCATCGCCACGCTGGCTTGTGGGTCGCCTTCAACAACCACAGAACCTAAATTGCTTACGCTACCAATGTTCAGTAATTCAGGAAGTGCTTTGTTTAACAGTAATGGGCTGATCATCTTTCTTACCTTCTATTATGTAATAAAATCAAAAATGGACATTAAATTTAGGAAAACTTAGCGACGACCTTGCCAATATCCTGATAACTGATGCCAACACTTGGCAAGTGACACAATGGCATTGCGCATGCTGTCTTTCCCCATGATGTCAGCATGAGGAATCGAACTCATCAGGTCATAGCGGCTGGAGCCTTCAACCATCCCCTCAGCAAGCACCTTGCACACGATCTGGCTCGGTGTAACACCAAAGCCCGAGTAGCCTTGCACGTAGAACACGTTTTTATGACCTGGGATCGTGCCAATTTGCGGGAACAGATTGGCACTGCACGCCATTGGGCCACCCCATGCCAGCTCGATTTTGACGTCTTTCAGGTATGGGAAAACATTCAGCATCAATTTACGGTTCCACTCTTTCAAGTCAGATGGAATGTATTCTAAAAAGTACGTCGAGCTACCAAATAGCAGGCGATTTTCATTGGTCACACGATAGTAATCGATGACTGGGCGAATATCGCTGTATGCCCCACGAATTGGGCTAATGCGTTCAATCAGCTCATCAGAAAGCTCTTCTGTCATTAACTGATAGGCATAGGTGTTAATTGTTTTTGGGTATAACGTTGGCTCAAGACCATTCAAGAAACCATCACACGCCCACAACATTTTTTTCGCTTTTACGGAGCCCATCGCGGTACGAACCGTTACCGTATCGCCATACTCAACATTTAATACTTGGCTGTTTTCAAAAATTTTTGCGCCATATTCACTCACTGCTTTCGCTTCCCCCAGTAACAGGTTAAGTGAGTGAACATGCCCGCCGCCCATGTGTTTGATCCCACATGTATAAGCGTCAGATCCGATGATCTGTTTTAAATCTGAACCTGTATAAAATTCAATTTCTTCATCTGGCGCGACGGCCTTAAAATCCGCCAGCCAACTGCGCAGGGTTTTCTCTTGGCGCTTATTGCTACCTAAATAGGCGTAACCATGGCAAAAATCCGCATCAATATTGTATTTGGCAATACGGTCACGCATGATCCCCGCGCCCATGTTGCTCAGTTTAAAAATCGTTTCTAAACCTTCAGAACCAACATGCTTTTTAATCGCGTCTAGGTCATGACCAATACCAGCCATCACTTGCCCACCATTGCGCCCTGTGCCGCCATAACCAAGATGACGACCTTCCAAGATAGCAATGTTGGTAATGCCCTTTTCACACAATTCCAATGCTGTATTAATCCCTGAGAATCCCCCCCCAATGATCACGACATCCACATCAATGTCTTCTTTCAAGGTTGGAAAACGCAAGTCATATTTTTTGGTTGCTGAGTAATAAGTTAATGATTCTACTTGGTTATTCATAATGGATACCTTATATAGTATCTTGCAATAACCTTGATTATCTTAACCAATCATTAACAGTTACATAGCCCTTTAGGGATATTCGAAACATAAAGTTAACATTTGTGACGTGGATACAATATTTACTTATAAACAAAATTAAATCAATTTAAATCTTTTATGTTTAAATTCAAAAAGATAAATATTTATTATTATATTAATAGAAAATATTACATATTCTGATAAAGAAAGAAAACAAGGAGTGTTTTACTACTGAGAGTAAATTGTAATTAATTGAAAAATAAAACTTATTTTAACGACCCAGTTTAACTATCTGATATATACCAGAAATAAACTAACCCCACTCAATTACTGTTTTATTGGAGTCATTAACAAATTAAACAATTCAACTTGAGAGTTGATCTCTAATTTTTGATAGATATTCTTACGGTGATTTTTGACGGTGCCTAAGCTAATAAACAGCGCTTCGGCAATTTGCGGGGAACCTTTACCTTCCAAAATTAATTCAACGACCTCACACTCTCTTGGCGTCAAACCAAAGCAAGTTTGTAAGTCCGTATTGCGGTAATGGCTAGAGACTGAATTCGGTACCACTTCCTTATGTAACCGAGCAATACTTCGAATAATATCAAAGGCTTCTTTTAATGATTTCTGCTTACTTTCATCTGAAAGAAAAGGCTGATCTTCATTACCAAAGAAAATACCTAATTGTTTATCGGCTGATAGCTCCAGCAGCAGCCCCGCCTCATCACACCAACCCGTCTTCCGATAAAAATTAAGATAATAATCCGTATGATAAAATCCTTTTGGTGCAACTTCTTTCAATGTTAGCACCTTCGAGCTGCCGCCTTTTTGTAGCTCTTGATAGAAAGGATCCATCAGATAAGCGCCACGCTGATAAATGCGATTGATACTGTCGCTATTACGCTTTTCAACTTTTGACAAAAAGCGCGGTGCGCCTTCTTTTTCGAAGGCATAGATAATAGCGTTATCAAAAGCCACAAAAGAGGACAGCCATGACAACAAATTGGGGTAAAACTGGTTAGTTGCCACGGAGTCAATAAGGTCAGGTAATTTATGCAGATAATGATCCATTCAGCCCTCACTCATTAACTTATTAATAATTTATCACCATGTATATTCAGGTGAACTATGACCCTATAAAGACCATATTCTGGGAGGAAGCTCAATTTTTTTGTTATTAATATGTTAATTAACTCACATTATACGCCATGATAATTAATAATATTTTATCAATTATTTAATAATTTGAAGGGATGTGGGGCGAAGTAGAAGATAGGGAAAGTGGAAGATTGGTAAAAAAAGCAGCCCCGAAAGGCTGCTAGAAAACTATTTATTGATAATGGCTTTCAATTTGCTGTAACGACGGATCAAACGCCATTTTAATTTCAGCGTTGTGGCATGCTTCCAAACAATATCCCAGTAACCTTTATCAAAAAACAGCTGAACCATCTGCTTTTGCGTTTCTGGTGACTTAATGGCTAAGAGCGCTAAAACAACCCCTAAACCTTCTTTCCCCACCTGCCATAAGCAGGCCGGTGCTTGTTTCACTTCCTCAGGATGACGTTTATAGATATCCATCAACATATCCAAGATCTTCAGGTAGGTATTGATCTTACGTACTGAGCGCTCATCTCCGGTTAAAGAGTGAGAAACAGATTGGTTATGGATCAGATATTCATAATATTGTTCATTGATAAACTGCACGCGTTTGGCAACCAGCAGCATTTCTGTCGTCCAAGGAATATCTTGGTGGTGCAATCTAGGCTCAAAGGTAAAATTATGTTCTCGAATTAATGACAAACGATACAGATTCAGCCATGTTACATGGAGAAATTTACGGGAGCTCAAGCCAATTTGTAGCCATTGAGGCCCCGTAATCACGCCAGTAGAAGGCACTTTATTCGGTGGGAAAATAGCCTTCGGAGCATCTCCATTAGTGTAAACATAAGTACCATTACACGTAGCTACGTCCAGATCACCCGCTAAGGCAATCTCTAATAAGCGACCATACATTCTGGCATCAATTTCATCATCAATATCAGGGAAAGTGATGTATTTCCCTGTTGCGACAGCCATTCCGGTATTACGCGCAACGGAAACACCACCATTTTCCTGAGTGAGTACTTTGAAATTCTCAAACTTATCTTCGTATTGACGGATCACGGATTCGCTATCATCTTTTGAACCATCGTTCACAACGATCAGTTCCCAGTTTTCGAGCTTTTGAGCAATTAAGCTGTCAAAAAAATGGGGTAAAAACTTTTCGCCGTTATAAACAGCAACAACGATACTCAATACAGGCTGAAGGGACATGTTTAACCTTATGCTAATCAATTGATTATTATTGCCCTTAAAATACCGTATTTTATGTTTTTATTCATTAATAATGCGGGATCTTCGCGAAAGTAAATAAATTCAATTCAATACTCATGGTCAAAATAGGTATACTCCAAAATGACATCATAAAAAATAATGTCATTCAGGATAATAAACACGTTTAGGAAGAGGAATCATGCCGCCACTCAATCGTCGCTTCTCAATTATCAACCAGGTTATTGGGTTAATGCTGCTTATTGCTGTTTTGGGCATTATCGGTATGACGATTTCCAACCGCATGATCATCAGTGTACAAGGCAACGCGCATGCCATTAACACATCAGGCTCCTTGCGTATGCAAAGTTACCGCCTACTTTCTTTAACGCCCATAAACCAACATAACCAAAATTACCTTGATGAGTTAGAGAAAGACTTACTCAGCCCCGAGCTCACCCAAGTGGTTAAAATTGAAAATCTCACACCTGAATTTAATAAAATACATGAATTTTGGCTGAATACTTTAAGACCCGCACTCACTAAGGCATCTTCGCCTGATGATGCTCGCTATGAAGTCATTACTTTTGTTAACATGCTCAATGAGTTAGTTCATAACATTGATGATAAAACTGAGAAAAAAATCGCTTACGTTGCGATGACTCAGTTGATTTTTATTAGCTTAGTCTTTTTGCTGTTGATGGGGACAATCTGGCATTTGAGACGAAAAATTTATTACCCATGGATGAAGCTGCTTTCTATGGTTAATGCCATTGGGCGTAAAGATTTTACTCAGCGCTATCCCATGAAAAATAATAAGCAAGATGAGCTCAATGCCCTAGGTGAAACCCTCAATCATATGTCTGATGAGTTGGCGCAAAGTTACCACCAACTCGAAGAACGTGTAGCAGAAAAGACCGCAGACTTACTCGCTAAAAACCGTGTTTTGTCATATCTTTATCAATCAAATCAAATATTACACTCATCGGAAACACTTTATTCAAGATTACAAAAAGTTCTCGCGGAGCTGAAAAACATTACACAGTTAGAAAACTTGCGACTCAAATTATATGAAGATAGCAATGAACAATATTTCCATGAAATCTCTTATGCCACGACCAATCTCGAAATAGATAAAGCAAAGCTATCTTCTACTAATCAGCATCCATTAAACAATAATTCAGCAAAAGAATATCAAACGTTACAGTGGGATCTCTCTGATAATATGCACCGATATGGTGTGATTATCGGTGAAATTGAGCAAAAACAACCATTTTCTGATGAAAAAAATAGATTGGTTCTTATGCTCGCGAAGCAGATTTCAGGTATGCTCACCATGGAGCAACAGATAGAGCAACAACAACAGCTGCTGATTATGGATGAACGTGCCGCGATTGCCAGAGAGCTTCATGACTCTATCGCGCAATCACTCTCATGTTTAAAAATGCAAATTAGCTATCTGCAAATGCAACCAGAACCATTACCAGAAACAACTCTACATTTACTCAATGAGATGCGTACAGAAATTAATACTGCATACAGTCAGTTACGGGAATTATTGACGACTTTCCGCTTGAAACTCACTGAATCAGGTCTATTACCTTCACTCAAAAGTACTTTAGGTGAATTTAGCGGGCGTATTGGCTTTAATATTCAACTTAATTATGAAATTCCAGCGAAAAGTATCTCGCCACACCAATCTATCCACATAATACAAATTATTCGTGAAGCGCTAAGTAATATTCTGAAGCATGCCAATGCAACTTGGGCTAAAGTTTCATTAAGCCAACATAGAGGCACCGTCACCATTACAATTGATGATAATGGCAATGGTATTGATGACAATCCAAATAAACTTAACCATTATGGCCTCATTATTATGAGAGAAAGAGCACTTAGCCTAAATGGCGAGTGTTACATTACTCAACGTACAGAAGGGGGAACCGAAGTGAAAGTCACATTCCCTTTATCTGATATTTAAAACATCTGACATTTAGAACATTTGATATTTAAAACACCGGATCAAATCATTCATGGAGACTAAAAATATAATGACCGAAAAATCAACGATCCTACTTATTGATGATCACCCAATGCTCCGAAATGGTGTAAAACAGCTGATTAGCTTAGAGCCTTCACTTCAAGTTATTGGTGAAGCTGGTGATGGCAAAACGGGTATTCAGATAGCAGAAGAACAAGATCCTGACCTGATCCTTTTAGATCTCAATATGCCTGGAATGAATGGTTTTGAAACCCTAGATGAGCTCAGAAAACGCGAACTGTCAGGCAGAATTATTCTCTTTACCGTATCGAATTATAGTGACGATTTGATCAGTGCGCTTAAGCGAGGTGCGGATGGTTATTTACTAAAAGATATGGAACCTGAAGAACTCATTATCGCACTCAAAGAAGCGGCAAGTGGAAAAATGGTGGTTAGCCCAACATTAACTTCTGTTCTTGCGGAATCATTAAGAGAAAATCAATCACAAAATGAAAGCGATGCTGCCGCACTAACGCCAAGAGAATCTGACATTTTAGAGCTTATCGCTCAAGGATTATCAAATAAAATGATCGCTCGAAATTTAGATATCGCAGAGAGCACCGTAAAAGTACATGTAAAACATTTGCTTAAAAAACTAAATCTAAAATCTAGAGTCGAAGCTGCTGTCTGGGTGCTCCAACAAAAATAATATTTTTTCATCATACCGTCTTCATTCATAGCTAAATGATCGATTCATCTAGCTATGAATGCACTTTATCAAGCTCCCATTGCAAATTAGCAAAGGCTATTAATAGCTCTAATCTACAAGTCATTTTTTTCCAGTTATAATAAGCTTGTTTTTGACTCTTACTGATACAGATGACCCCATGATAGAAGAACAGCTTATTTTAGTTAATGAACAAGACACGCCGATTGGTAGCATGCCAAAATTACTTGCTCATCAGCAAGGCTGCCTGCATCGTGCATTTTCTATCTTCATTTTTAATCGTAAGAACGAATTGCTCATTCAACAACGCGCCTTTCATAAATATCATTCTGCTGGACAGTGGGCCAATTCCTGCTGTAGCCATCCAAGGCCACAAGAAGATACCCATGATGCAGCTTTGCGTCGCTTAGCGGAAGAACTCGGTTTTTCAACTTCATTAACTCATGTTGGTGAGTTTATTTATAAAGCGGATGTTAATGGTGGGCTAATTGAGCATGAGTATGACCACCTATTTGTGGGGTACTATGATAATCAAGTCATTCCTAATCCTGAAGAAGTCAGTGCTACCCGCTGGGTTAGCCTTGAAACTTTAGCCCAAGAGATTAGTACTCACCCTGAAAAATTCACTCCGTGGTTCAAAAAAATCTGGGAAAAATACCCATTACTGAATTTTTCTTCCTAATCCTTCTTCTATATTACGTCAACTGCGTACATTCATTTTCTATCTGCTACAGATAGTCTTTTTATAAGAATTAGAGACTGTAATCGATAGTTTTTAGTCTTAATTAGATCAATGGAAGGATCTTAATGTCTATTTTAGATCTGATTCAGAGGCTTTATTCTGACGTTAAGTGACCACATCACACGAGGAATTTTTCTGTCGAAATAATATGTTATTGGTGAGACTTGGTTATTAACCTTGAGATGGTCGTATTGCGTTTTTTCGTTGGATAACTACAGTGATGCCCCACAGATGGTGATACTCCAAGAGTAAGAAACGTAGAGTTCAGGGAGCTTTCGAGATTCGACGATAACTTTCTCGATCATCACGCTTCAGATGATAACAATATTGCCTTTTACCGCCTATTTTTCATGCCTCAAAC
>NZ_JAMPNV010000024.1:0-56288 GCF_028479565.1 Providencia sp. PROV202
CGGTGAAGAAGTGATCCTCAGTGACAAAGCCAAAGATGCCAAAGCGTTTAATATCGGAAATAAAACCCTGAACGGTGTGAAAGCGGGTAAATTAAGTGCAGACTCCACCGAAGCGGTGAATGGTAGCCAGCTCCATGCCACCAATCAAACAGTGAAAACCAACACTGACAATATTACCAAGAATACAAACGCTATCAGCCAAAATACTCAGGATATCGCAGAAAATAAAAACGCGATTACCACCATCACCAAAAACATTGATTCTGGCTCGTTAGGATTGGTGCAATTAAGTGCAGACAACCAGAAAATAGTGTTGAACAACAAAGCTGATAGCGCCCGTGTATTTGAATTTAACAACCGGACATTAAGCGGCGTATCGGCAGGCCGAGTAGCAGCGGACTCTACAGAAGCGGTCAATGGTAGCCAATTGCATTCCACCAACCAAAATGTGGCTCAAAACACGCAAAAAATTCAAGAAAATAGCGACAAAATAGCGCAACACGATACGGCGATTACGCAAAATACCAAAGATATCCAAGCCAATACCGATAAACTGACGCAGCATGACAAAATGCTTAACCAGAATAGCCAAGATATTAAGGAAAACACCAACCGTCTAAACGAGCACGATAAGGAAATTGCTCAGAGTAAACAGGATATTAAGGCGAATACGGAAAAACTGGCTGAGCATGATAGCGCCATCAGTAAAAACACTAGCGATATTCAGAAAAATACGGCTACGTTAGATAAACAAGGTAGCGAAATTGCGCGTTTATCCTCAGAAATGGGAGATGCCGGAACGCTGAAAATGAGCCGTGATGGTGAAAGCATCAATCTCAGTGATAAGGCAAAAAGCGTCAAATCCATCAATTTTGGTGATAAACAACTTTCCGGTATTGCCGATGCGAAAAATGACAGCGATGCCGTCAATTTAGCGCAAATGAAACGCGGTAATGCCGAAACCTTAAAATCTGCGAATACCTACACCGATGAACGAGTCAATCAGTTGGGCGAATTTACAGAAAATGGTTTAAATCGCCTGAATACCAAAATTGATGATTTAGACAAAAAAGTCGACAAAGGTTTTGCTGCAAATGCCGCACTATCCGGTTTGTTCCAACCTTATGGCGTAGGGAAAATGAACTTAACGGCAGGTGTCGGGGGTTATAAAGATGAATCCGCAGTCGCTGTCGGTATGGGGTATCGCATTAATGAAAATGTCGCTATCAAAGGGGGCGTCGCCGCATCAACGGGTACAGGTTCTTCCACTATGTATAACGCGTCAGTTAACTTTGAATGGTAGTTTGAGTTGATATATGAAGGGGAATACCTATTGTATTCCCCTTTTTGCTATTAATACTCGCTGTAATCCACTTCTTCGTCATTCAGTTCAACCATGACGTCGAAATGTTCCATGATGTCCATAAACGGTTCGAAAATACCGGAAGGAATTAAGATCTCATGGTAGGCATCATTGCCGGAAGTCAGACCCAATAAATAGTAACCAAGGGCTTGTAGTTGCTGATTAGCGCGAACAAAAATTTGGTCTGGTCTTAAATCGTTTTTAGGGTCTTTAACGGCAAAATTTAGCTGAATATCCAACCCTTCAACGTCAACAGCGTCTTCCAAGAAACTCACCGCAGATTCACTGTCTTTCCAGTCTATCCAAAAGCTGTTTCCCATATTCGACCTGACAATAAGATCTGCCATTAAATAGCCAATTTCACCCTCTTCGATACGCTCGACGAACCCCTCTTCGTCTTCACTGATCGACTCTTTTAACTCTTCCTCAAATGAAGAGATATCCGTTTCCATATTCTCGATTGAATCTGGATTTAACAGCTTCGCCAGCTTGTTAACCACCTGCATAATGTCATTGAAATGGTCGAGCGCTTCTGGGTTCATGCCCTGCATCGTTATTCCTTATTTTTAGCGTAATTGGCTGTATTTTCACTAAAATAGGTGATTCGGTATATCGACTAATTCCGATATTTACAGTGAATTAGCCCTGCACTGGTGTGCAAATCTCGATCAAAAAGCCATTTAGGTCATGAACATAACCTATCGTTTGTCTCCAAGGCATCTCCTGCGCGTCTTGTACCAACTCAGCTCCGGCTTTAACCGCCTGAGCCAACGCGTTTTGTACATTATCAGTCTCAAAAGCAAGTTCAAAAACAGGGGCGTGTGGATTGGGAGCAACCGCGCCTTTACCTAGTTGATTCATTAACGCCAATGAAGAAAATGAAATCGTTGTGCTGCCAGTATCCAGCTCACCATAATCACCACTTTCATGGAGAAACGACTTTTTAAAACCAAAAGCTCGTTGGTAAAAATCGAGGGTTTTCTCAACATTCTCGACATACAAAATAGCGTATTTGAATTTCATTATTTTCTCTCACGTCATAGGAAGTATTAGATAGGGAGTATTAAGCTTTGTCGATATCAAATTGCTTGGCGACATCCACCAGCCATTTTCGGATCACTTTTTCATCAGATTCACTCACTCCACTTAATAACCTATTTTCAGTGGACTTAACAGCCCCTTTGCATTGACGTAATAATGCTTCCCCTAATTGGGTTATTTCAATAATTTGGATCCGTCCATGCTCAGGGTGCGGCAACTTAGAGATCATTCCCGCCTTTTCGAGATTTTTAACAATCACACTCATGGTCTGTGGCGTTAATAATGATAGCCTCGCTAAATCAGCCCCTGAGGCTTTAGGATATTCTGCAACCATTAACAACACAGAAAATTGAGGAAGCGTTACTCCCACATCCTGCAAAACTTGCTCCATGCGAATACGATGAGCCGCATGAGCCTGTCGCAGTAAATAGCCAATATGACCTGATTCCCCACGTTTGCCTTCCCCTATTTCAGGGATCATCGATGTATTAACTTTTGACTTGCGCATAATGTAAGAATTCGAATATTATTATCAGAGTTCTTATATTATCCGTTTGGAGCACATAATGAAACCTGAAATTATTGGAAGAAGTGATTGGAACCAGTTTGAAAAAATCGCCCCTGACGTCGTTGCCGCGATGGGAGAACTGGGAAAAGCCGTTAGCAATTCAGGGCTTGAAAAACCACTTACTGAGTTACTGAAAATACGCGTTTCCCAAATCAACGGTTGCGCGTTTTGCCTGCAATATCACTTAAACTTAGCCCGTAAATTGGGGATTGAAGCCGCCAAATTGGATCTTTTACCAACTTGGCGTGATGCCTGTATTTATACGCCTCGCGAACAAGCTGCGCTCGCTTGGGCAGAATCACTAACGCTAATGGCTGCTCAGCATGTTTCTGATGATGTTTATCAAGCACTACAGAATGAATTTACTGAATCCGAAATTGCGTTTCTAACCTCAGCGATTGGGGCGATTAACGCTTGGAACCGCATCGCGGGTGCTCTGCAATTTTCGCCACCAATTCCTAAATCGAGTTTGTAAAATCAACCATCCCAAGGTGAATACCACCCTTGGGATGGTTGATTAACGGCTATACCGCTGCTGAATAAATTGCGCGCACAGCATCAAGGTTAAACTTATCAATACCGCCAGACAGGCCATCGCCATACCGCTGCCAATGGAACCTTGCTCAAACTGGCGCCAAACAAAAATCGACACGGTTTGCATACCCGCAGGAGCCAGTAACAGCGAAGAAACCAACTCTCGCGATGCCACCGCAAACACCAACATCATCGCCGCCACTAAACTCGGTAAAACTAACGGAAATAAAATCAGTCTCAGTGACGTCATTAACCCAGCACCATGAACCCGTGCCGCATCGGATAAACTGCCGCCAATTTGCGTAAATGCCGCACTGCAATAACGCACGGGATAAGGCAGTAATAAGCAACTATAAGCGAGCAATAAAATACCCCAAGTATGGTAAGGCGTGATGGGCCAAAACGGTTGATTCCACGCCAAAATTAGCCCTACTGCGACCACAATGCCCGGAATGGCGATTGGCAGTAACGAGAGCCCATCCAGCAAGGCAGCACCACGGATCCGCTGCGCGACGACCAGCCATGCACATAAAAAGCCCAATATCCCCGTTAATATCGCGGTTGCCGTGGCGAGAGAGACACTCGTCAATAATGCATCTAGGGCTTCCGTATGGCTATTTAACAACCCAGAAAAATGCCGGAGTGTTAGGTTATCCAGCGTCAATCCGCCAGAAACCGTATTGGAAAATGCCGTGCCAAACATAGCCAGTAATGGCATGCCAACCGCACAAAGCGCCACGAAAGAAAACAAACACACAGCAGGAATGCGCCAAATACCTAATGAGCGAGTCACTAATGCAGCGGCTTTACCCGTATTGGTCGCCACATTGCGCCCAGACACTAACGAACGCTGTAAGGTATAAGCCAATAGCGCCAAACTGGCTAACACCAACGACAGTGATGCCGCTCCCGGTAAATCAATCGGCCAATCGGCAAGTCGCTGCTCGATATCCGTTGTCAGAACCCGAATCCCATTCGGAGAGCCAATCGACGAAGGAATGCCGAATTCTTCAATCGCCAAAGTGAAAACCAGCAATAAGCCTGCTGCAATCGAAGGCAAAGAGAGAGGCAATGTCACTCGCATAAATGCCTGCCATGCGGATGCCCCATGAACTTGTGCCACATCCGCTAGCCGGCTGCCAGTCGCCGCCATACTGCGAGAGACGGCGAAGTAAAGAACGGGAAATAAATTCAATGACATAATCACCACCATTCCCCCAAGGGAAAATAGGGCGCTGCCGGGGCTAATGCCAAACAGTTGCTGAGAATAACCATTCGGTTGCAAGGTTAACATCCATGAAAGCCCTGCGATATAAGGCGGAATTAAAAATGGGATCAAAAACAGTAAGTCCCAAACACGGGCAAAAGGCAGGTTAAATAAACCACGTAAAGCCCCTAACGGAATAGCTATCACGGCACTCACCAACGCCACGCCTAAACCCAATAAAAAGGTATTTTGTAGCAAGTTTGCCAGTTCCGGCTCATTAAATAGATGGATAATCGGCTGGAAAATCTGGCTGAAATCCCCTTGTCCAAAATGCGGAAATAGCGCTTGTAACACAATAAAACTCAAAGGAATAATCACTAAAATCGCCAAGGCGATTAAGATAGAGAATGGCAATAAACGACGTGTCATCATCAGAAAATCAGCTCCTGCTGGGTCGCTAATACCACCCAGCGGCGAAGAAGAGAAAACCGTTAGCGGAAAATGCCGCTAAAGCGAGATAACACGCTGCTGCGCTCTGTACTGTCAGTGGTCGGTTCTGGCAACAGTCTTAACGTCGAAAAATCAGGGCGCTTACCTGCAACGTCCGTTCTTGCTGGCATCAACCAGGCATCCGCAACGATTTTCTGACCTTCAGGGGAGAGCACGTAATCAACAAAAGCTTTAGCTTCATTTTGCTGTTTACTGCTATTTAAAATCATCATGGGACGTGGCGCGATGGCTGTTCCGCTACTTGGGAAAATCACCTCGATAGATTCACCTTCCGCGATGCTACCGTAAGCCACATAGTCGACTGCACCAAATACAGCCGCTTTTGCCCCTTGCAACACAGGCGTTAATGCTTGCGCATTCGGGCCAGAAATCACCATTCCATTCGCTTTTAATTCAGAGAATAGCGTCCACGCAGCTTCTGGTTTCGCATTCTGTAATCCCAACAATAAGTCTAACGATGCCCCTGACAATGCAGGATCTGGCATGGTGACTTTGTCTTTAAAAACTGGCTGCGCTAGATCGGCCCAATCCGTTGGCTTCGGCGTGCCGCTTTTGCTATTCCAAACGATCCCCAAGGCGGAGATCCCTTGCGCCACATAGTATGGTGTTTTGAATTGCGCAGGCACTTTTTCGGCATTTGGGCTTTCATACGCCAGTAACCAGCCTTTTTGCTGAAGGTCTACCGCGGTATCCCATGAGGCAGAAATCAAGACATCCGCACGCGGGTTGGCCTGTTCCGCTTCTAAGCGCGCCATCACTTTACCGGTCGTTGCCTGAAAAACATCCACTTTCACACCTGTTTGCTTTTCATACCCTGCGGCTAGCTGTTTTGCCATCGCCCCTGGCCCCGCGGTGTAGACGGTCAAGGCATGAGAAGAAACGGAAAATAGTGCGCAGGATAATCCTAAACTCATTGCGATACCTTTCATGGAAAAATGGTTTGATAACATCAGCTTTTGCATAACAGAGTCTCTCTTCATAAGGTGGTCAAACTGTCGATTTTGCCGTTTTGCATATGAGCGATTTGATGCGCCAATGCGTGGGCTTCTGCAGGATCGTGAGTGACATAAACGGCGGTAATTTCTAATGCGCGAAGTAGCTGCGCCATCTCATCACACAGAGAACAACGTAAGGCAACATCAAGGTTAGAAAGGGGTTCATCAAACAATAAAATTTCAGGTTCTGCGATAATGGCGCGGGCTAATGCCACCCGCTGCTGCTGACCGCCAGAAAGGTCGGCAGGTTTACGCTTGGCAAAACCGGCTAATCCAACCCGCTCTAAGGCTTGGTTTACTCTGCCCTCTATTTCTTGACGCGCCACTTTGCGCATACGTAAAGGAAAAGCCACGTTCTGAAATACGGTCATGTGGGGCCAAAGTGCATAATCTTGAAACACCATACCTAAATTGCGCTGTTCTGGCGGGACAAGTCGCTGGGCACTTGCTACCCGCTTTTCATTCAAGAAAATCTCGCCTGAGCTTGGTTGTAATAACCCAGCTAACAGCTTCAATAAGGTACTTTTACCGCAACCGGAGGGGCCTAATAGCGCTAAGATAGAGCCTTTTGCGACAGTCAGATCAATCCCATCCAGCACCGTTTGATGAGCAAAAACTTGAGAGAGTTTGTGAATAGAAATCATCGGATGCTGCGAGGCTAATTGCGTATTCGCTGCGTTAGCTTTTTGAAAGGCATCCTGACTCCCATTCAATGAAGAGAGTGCGTTTAACATACATTGTTATCCTCTTTGGGACTTAATCGTTATCGAGGATGCTACGAAAGGAATGGGTCAGTGAGATGACAAATTTATGATGGAATAATGACAAGGTGAATGGCATCGATGGAATTATTAATATAGTAAATAAGATAGGAAAGGATGAGTTTCCTCACCCTTCCCATCATTTTATTCAGTCGTCGATTGAGCTTGATGGACTGCGATATAGCGCTGATAACGTTGTGGTTTCAAACGGCTTAAATCCACCAAAACCAAACCGTCGATGCAGTCGTTAAACGCAGGGTCAGTACCAAAATCAATAAACTGCACACCGCCGGGTTCACACAGTTCAGTGTACTGTTTATACAGAGTCGGAATAGAGCAGCCAATATTGCTGAGTAAGCTTTTTAGCTTCACTAAATCTTCTTGGTAGTTATTGCCATCAAACTGGGCTAAAACCTGTGGTAGTGACGCAGGGTAAGGCTTACGGGATTGCGCCATTGCCAGCTCCGAGGAGAAATAGAGGCGATAAAAAGCAATCAGCAAGTCACGCGCGGCAACAGGCATGCTTCCAGAGATAGACACTGGACCAAACAGATAACGATATTGCGGATACTTCGCTAAATATGCACCAATACCTAACCAAAGATAATCTAAGCCGCGTTTTCCCCAATAGGCAGGCTGAATAAAACTGCGTCCTAATTCAATCCCTTGAGCCAAAATCGGCATCATGTCTTGGTTATAGTGAAACAGGCTATTACTGTAGATCCCTTCTAGCCCTTTTTTCTCTAGCTGCTGCTCCGTCGGCACAAATCGATATGCGCCCACCACTTCTAAATCATCTTCATCCCATAAAATAAGATGGTAATAATCGTCATCGAAACTATCGAGATCACGGCGTCGACCGGAACCTTCTCCTACCGCACGAAATGCGATTTCCCGCAATCGTCCTAGCTCACGTAGAATCGGCGTTCGCTCTTCTTGCTGGCGCTGGTAGAGGTAAATAATTTTACCATCGGGAGTCACGCCTAGTTGCTCGCAAGCCGCTAGAGCCTTTTTCAGTTCAATGCGATCTTCAGGTAACGCGATTGGGGCTTCAAAGGTAAACAGCCCCGCCTTTCCTTTCCCTAGCAGATACACATGGCGACGAAACCGCTCTGCCAGTTCATTATCATTCGTTCGCCCGTCATACCATTGGGAAAACGGGATACGCCCGCCGATACGTAATTTGATGCGATTATTGCGCTGCTTGAACATTTCGTTCACCAGCATCAAAGCCGATAGCGGCTTATACACCAAGGATGTTGTGTAGAACAGCAGGCTGTTATGGGCTTGCACATGCACGGGAACAATCGGTGCACGAGATTTGGCGGCTAAACGTAAAAAACCTGTGCGCCAATGACAATCACGAACGCCTTTCGTACCCCAACGAGAAACTTCCCCCGCAGGGAAAACAACCAAGGCCCCTTGATTATCAAGATGAGATTGCATACCGACGACTTGCTGGCGGTTGGTACGATTGCCAACATTATCGACAGGAATAAATAAGCTTTGAAGTGGCTCAAGGTAACTGAGCATTTGGTTGGCGACGATTTTGACATCTGGTCTAACCGTTGCCACAGCGCGTAAAATTGCGAGCCCATCAAGTGAGCCAATCGGATGATTTGCAACAAATAAGACCGGCCCTTGGCTTGGGATATTCTCTAAATCCCCATCGCCTAATTCGCAACGGACATTCAAGTCATTCATAAACTGCTCGACAAGATCGAGCCCTTTTAAATGCGGATAATCTTCAGCAAGCTGCTGGAAATCTCTTTCATGTAATAAACGCTTTAATAACTTCCGTTTCCAAGCGGGCAGTGTTTGCTGCGGAAAAGCACTTTCCAGTAAAGCATCAACACTAAACATAATGAAGTCCTCTCACATGCGCGTTATTGGCAAATTTAAGTCATAATAATGACGAATAAATAACCACTTCGTGACAAGATTATGAAATAAATGATGCAAGAACTATACGTCATTATCCGAGAAATCCTCGACACTTTTGACGATTTCTTCTCCATTTAGCTTTTGTTTACTTTTCATCTAAAAATATTTTCTTTTTATTCAGTCAATTACAAATTCAGTCTTCGCTAAAAAAACTGGCACAAACCCTGCATTAGCTCTCTTGAAAGGGCGGGAAACCGCTACACAAAAATAGAGGAGCAATGTTGATGGAAAAAGTCATCACCGTCTGCCCGTATTGCGCCTCAGGCTGTAAAATCAACCTGAAGGTGGAGAACGGGAAGATCATTGGCGCAGAAGGCGCAAATGGTCACACAAATGAAGGAGAGCTTTGCCTGAAAGGTTACTATGGCTGGGACTTCATTCATGACACTAAAATTTTAACGCCGCGTTTAAAAAATCCGATGATCCGCCGTCAGCGTGGTGGCAAATTAGAGGTCGTTTCTTGGGAGGAAGCCATTGAATTTGCAAGCTCCCGTTTATTAGCCATCAAAGAAAAATATGGCCCAAAAGCCATCATGACGACAGGCTCTTCCCGCGGTCCGGGTAACGAAGCTAACTTCGTGATGCAGAAATTTGTTCGTGCAGCGGTCGGTAGTAACAATATCGACTGCTGTGCTCGTGTCTGACACGGCCCTTCGGTTGCAGGTCTGCAGCGTTCGGTCGGTAATGGCGCAATGAGCAACTCAATTGTTGAAATTGAGGATACCAAATGTATTTTTGTCTTCGGTTATAACGCCGCGGACTCACACCCTATTGTCGCTCGCCGTATTTTAAAAGCGAAAGAGAAAGGGGCACAAATTATTGTCTGCGACCCGCGTTACATTGAAACCGCGCGTATTGCAGATATTCACTTACCACTGAAAAATGGTTCGAATATCGCATTATTGAATGCGTTAGCCTACGTTATCATCGAGGAAAATCTGTATGATCATGCCTTTATCGAGACACATACCGACAAATTCGACGAATATTGTGCATTAGTCGCGCCATACACACCTGAATCGGTTGAAGAGATCACCGGCATCAAAGCCGAGGATATCCGCAGAACCGCACGGATGTACGCTAAAGCTGAAAATGCCACCATTTTATGGGGCATGGGTGTCACTCAGTTCTATCAAGGGGTGGAGACCGTCCAGTCTCTGACCAGCTTGGCATTACTGACAGGCAACCTTGGCAAGCCGCATGTGGGTGTGGGTCCTGTACGTGGTCAAAATAACGTACAAGGTGCCTGCGATATGGGTGCATTACCGAATACGCTACCGGGCTATCAGTATGTTTCGGATAAAGCGGCACTCGAGAAATTCGCTAAATTCTGGGGCATTGACGCAATGCCGGATGAAAATGGTATTCCATTGAGCGAAGTCCCTCACTTTATCGATGAAGGCGTGCTGAAAGCGCACTATGTGATGGGTGAAGATCCACTGCAAACAGAGCCGGATTTAGCAACTATCCGCCGCACGTTCGACAAACTTGAGCTGTTAATCGTGCAAGATATCTTTATGACTAAAACCGCGTCAATTGCAGACGTGATTTTCCCAGCCACTTCTTGGGGGGAACATGAAGGTGTTTATACGGCGGCTGACCGTGGTTTCCAACGCTTCTATAAAGCGGTAGAGCCTGTGGGTGATGTGAAAACTGACTGGGAAATCATCAGTTTAATGTCAACCGCAATGGGCTACCCAATGCACTACAACAACACCAAAGAAATTTGGGATGAGCTGCGTGAGCTTTGCCCGATTTATTTTGGTGCGACTTACGAGAAAATGGCGGGCTTGGCATACATTCAATGGCCATGTCGTACATTAGAAAGTGAAGGCACCGAGTACCTGTATGAAGGTGGTAATTTCGATACACCAAATGGTCGCGGTCAATTCTTTACTTGCGAATGGCGTCCACCAATAGACCAAGTCAGTGCTGAGTACCCAATGGTTCTTGCCACCGTGCGTGAAGTGGGTCACTACTCTTGCCGCTCTATGACCGGTAACTGTAAAGCCCTAGCCTCTCTCGCTGATGAACCGGGTTTTGTTCAGATCAATACAGCTGATGCGAAAGCGTTAGGCATTAAGGATCAGGAACTGGTTTGGGTCTGTTCACGACAAGGTAAAGTCATCACTCGCGCCAATATCAGCGACCGCCCAAATAAAGGCGCCGTATATATGACGTATCAGTGGTGGATTGGTGCTTGTAATGAGCTGGTCGCCGAAAACTTAAGCCCGATAACCAAAACACCAGAATACAAATATTGTGCGGTGCGAGTTGAGCCTATCGCGGATCAACATCAAGCCGAGCATTATGTGGTTCAGGAGTATACGGGTATCAAGCGTAGGCTTCGCGAAGCAGCTGAAGGATTATAGTTTTTTTGACTCTTTGCACTGTAGGAATGCATATTTAAAGCAAACCTACAGTGCAAGTTATATTAAAAGCTACCGATATTAAAAATCACATAACGATAATAAACATCGCAATTCAACAAGCGATTAAAATAAAACATTAATCGCCATTAAAAACTATTTAATAAAAAAATAACCTTCCAACAAAATAATTAACATCCTTTATTTTCACTTATTAATTTTCCTTTTTATCTTTTCCTTTTTTCTATTCTTTTAATACCCATCAATCTCTAAATAATTCGCGTTGTGGCTAGGCGGCAGACGCAGCTAAGCCCTAGGAGCATACATAAGTATGTGACTAGGGTTAGTAAGGATAGCCAACAACGCCACAGCGTGAAGTATGACGAGATTAAGTATGTGACGAAGGTTAGCAAGGTAAGCCAACAACGCCACAGCGTGAAGTATGACGAGATTATTGGAAAAGGTCTTGAACGTTGATTCCCAATCTCTGCATCCTTGAAAGCAACGTCGTACGCTTCAACCCTAAACGAGCTGCCGCCCCTCTCGCCCCTGCAACCACCCCATTGGTGGCTTTCAGCGCTTCAATAATGCGGTTTCGCTCTTCATCATCGCTCTCTGGCGCATCCGTCTGCATTTTCCGCTCTAATGAACTGGGCTTATTCAGAGCTTCTTTAATACGAGATGGTTTTGGGATATTTAGCTCATGCAGTTGAATATTCAGCGTATTTCCACGGGTTAAAATGACCGCGCGTTCAATCACATTTTCCAGCTCTCGCACATTTCCCGGCCATGGATACAGTGATAACTGCGCGAGTGCATCGCGAGGAATACACTCAATTTTACGGTTCATACGCTGCGCCATTTTCTTGGTGAAATAGGTCGCAAGCAGCGGAATATCTTCTGGTCGGTCACGCAATGGCGGGATCACAATCGGGAATACATTCAAACGATAATAGAGATCTTCACGGAACTCTCGGTCTTCCGTCATCGATTTTAAGTTGCGATTGGTCGCCGCTACAAGGCGCACATCCACAGGGATAACTTTATTGCCACCAATGCGCTCAATCTCACGCTCTTGCAAAACACGCAATAATTTTGGTTGTAAATCCAATGGCATATCACCAATTTCATCTAAAAACAGCGTGCTTTTATCCGCCATTTCAAAGCGACCAATATGGGTGCTCATCGCGCCTGTAAATGCGCCTTTATCATGCCCAAACAGGTCACTTTCCAGTAAACCCGTTGGAATTGCCGCACAGTTCATTTTAATCAGCGAGCGTTGGTGACGATGGCTAAGTTGGTGAACGGCTCTGGCAATTAACTCTTTACCGGTGCCCGTTTCACCCAAGATGAGCACGGTGCTATCACTGCGAGCGACTAAATCCACTTGCTCCAATACTTCACGCATCGCCTGACTTTGGAAGACTATTTCACTGAAACTATTGGTGTTTTGGATCTGTTCATTGAGCCATAAATTTTCATTTTTCAGGCTATCTTTGAGGCGAGTGATCTCACCATACGCCGCGGCATTATCCACAGCAATCGCAAAACGTGCCGCAACTTGTTTCAATAAATTGCAGTTATCTTCGGTGAAAATATGGTCATTTTCATGGGATAACACCAAAACACCCAATGGCTTATGATTGAATGCCAACGGCAATAATAAGGTTTCCGTCATCCCTTCTGCACACAAATTTTGATACAGAGGATCTTGCGTTTGACTATCGAGCGTTAAGCGCAGCGGTTTGTTGCTCTCTAAGACTTGAGTGAGATCCGCATGCAGTTCATTAAGATGATACTGGCTTTTTTTAACGGGTTTTGAGCGTTGATAATGGCTTGAATAACAAAGATAAACCGCTGAACTGACATTATCACAAAGAGCAACGCTAATTTGACTAATACCAAAAAATCGGTAAATTTCTCGCGAAACTTCAGCCACTAACCCATCCATTTCAAGATGAGAAAGTACTGAGTTAGTGATGTCCACAAGGATCCTGAATTGGTCACGTTCATGACGAATTTGTTCGGTGGTTTCGGATATGCTCACAAAATCTCCAATCTCGCCCTAATTCGCTGCATTGCTAAGCCATTTAATTACTTCGATGACTAACAATAATGAGAATTAGTTAAAGTTTTAAATTTTCATTTATAAACGACTTATTTATCCATAATAAAAATAAAAAAGTTTAATACTGTGATTAATGCGATTGCTGTTTTTGATTTAATACTAATATTGTAGTCATTATTTGAAAAAATAATATCGAAGTCTGATTTAAGTTTGATCCATTCACCTATTTTAGATATTGGTTGATTTAACCCAATATCCGCTTAATACCGATTTCATGCCTCTCGACAATAATGTCGAAAACTGTGTCGAATATGAAATCTCTATTTTTTCGTGATTATCCGATAATAAGTAACCAAATGATTTTATTGAATTAATTTATTTAACGAATTTGGCACGATCCATGCTTATCTCTGAGTATTGTCAGCATAAGACGAGGCAACTGGAATAGACCGGATCCCATGCCCGTTTACGATCATTCAGGAGAATATGATGAACCGTTTCATCATTGCAGACCCAAAGAAGTGCATTGGCTGTCACACCTGTGAAGTGGCTTGTGTGGTCTCCCACCAAGAGCAAGAAACAGGGATTGCCACAGTTGTGAAGGATGAATTTTTTCCACGTATTCATGTGCTAAAAGGCTATACCGTCAGCACAGCGGTGGTGTGCCGCCAGTGTGAAGACGCCCCCTGCGCCAATGTGTGCCCTAATGGCGCCATCAGTCGTAAAGATGATTTCGTGTACGTAGACCAATCTAAATGCATTGGTTGCAAAACCTGTGTTATCGCTTGCCCTTACGGCACCATGGAAGTGATTAGCCGTCCCGTAGCTCAGCACACCACGGCACTCAATACCATTCCACAGTATCGTGCTGAGGCGCATAAATGCGACTTATGCCATACCCGTGAAGGTGGGCCTGCTTGCGTAGAAGTCTGTCCTACAGAAGCCTTAATGATCGTCGACAGAAATAAAATGGATGAAATTATCAAAGAACGCCGCCGTCGCGCTGCCTTTGAAAATCCAGCGGATATTTTGTCTTAAGGAATGACAAATGCATGAAGTTGCCTTATGCCAAAGCGCATTTGAGATTATTGAACAGCACGCTAAACGCAACCATGCTCGGCGGGTGACAGGTGTGTGGTTAGAACTCAGCGCCGTATCTTGCGTAGAGGAATC
The DNA here is from genome assembly GCF_028479565.1 of Providencia sp. PROV202. Lineage (NCBI taxonomy): Bacteria > Pseudomonadati > Pseudomonadota > Gammaproteobacteria > Enterobacterales > Morganellaceae > Providencia > Providencia sp. PROV202. The sequence continues at coordinate 14,534 of NZ_JAMPNV010000024.1, forward strand.
CGCCGTGCATTTTTGTTTCGATATTATTTGCCGTAATACCCTCGCCCAAGGTGCCGAATTACATATTGTGATTTCCCCTGCCCAAGCACAATGCCGAGATTGTCAGCATCAGGTACAAATAACCCAATTTGGTGAAGGATGCCCCCACTGCGACAGCCAAAATTTAATTGTCGACAACGCTAGCGCCATGCAAGTGAAGCAGATTGAAATTGAATAACCCGTTTAGGAGCCAGTTATGTGTTTAGGTATTCCCGGTCAAGTGGTTGCCGTTGGCCAAACCCCCATGGATAGCGCCCAAGTGGATGTTTGTGGTGTCCAGCGTGAAGTGAATATTGCCCTTGTCTGTGAAGGGGATACCGAGAGTATGGTCGGTAAATGGGTATTAGTTCACGTCGGTTTCGCCATGAGTATTCTCGATGAAAAAGAAGCTAAAGATACCTTAGAAGCGTTAATGGCAATGGAAGAAGTTGAGGAAGATGTAGGGTATTTTTTGCGAGGAAACGCGTGATAGCACGTGTTTATTCCCCCACTGCTTTTTGTATTTCACACCTTTTTACGCATCAAAAAACCTGACACACTTTTGTGTCAGGTTTCATTAATTACCGTTTTACTCAATCAAACTATCAATCACACTCTGTAATTAGATAGCTTCAACTGGCACATAAACCGGCCACCAAGATTGTGTTCTCACCATTTCGACTTCAGAATCACTGGCGTTAACCCCTGCTACGCCTTGGCTTTTCGCCATACGTAAAACAGCAAGAGCAACGATACTTGAAGTGATACGTAAATCTTCATTCGATGGTAATAACGATGCACCTTCTGAGCCTAATGTTGCTTGGCTTGCCACGGCTTGAACTGCGGCAAAAATCATTTCATCGGTAATTTTCGTCGCTTTAGACACGATAGCACCGAAACCTAGCCCTGGATAAAGCGCTGCGTTATTTGCCTGACCGATTTTGTAGCAAACACCGTTATAAATCACATCATCAAATGGCGCGCCCGTTGCAACAAACACTTTCCCCTCAGTCCATTCAATTAAATGCTGTGGTGTTGCTTCATGCAGTAATGTTGGGTTTGATAATGGGAAAATAATTGGGCGTTCAACATGGCTTGCCATGCAGCGAACGATATCTTGAGTGAAAGCACCCGGTGTTGTTGATGTACCAATTAAAATCGTTGGTTTTACATTCTCGACAACCGTTGCTAAATCAATAATACCTTTAGCTTTATTCTGTTTCGCAAGGATATCCGCCATATCCGGCCAACGGGTTTGTGCTTCAACAGAAACATCAACAATCTTTCTTGGATAATTGGCAACATCTTGGCTGTTTTTCGCATAATCTTTTTGGAAATACAGTAAGCTATCTACCATGTCGGTGGTCAGTAGTCCCGGCAAGTCAATTAACCAAATGCGAGAAATGGCTTCTTCACGAGACAGACCACTGCGGATCATTTGGTCACGAATTTGGTCTGCAATACCACAGCCCGCAGTTCCTGCACCAAAGATAACCACTTTTTGCTCACTCCAAAGCGTTTTACTTAATTTCACCGCATTCAATAAGCCCGACAATACAATGGCACCCGTGCCTTGCACATCATCGTTAAATGTCGCGAAATTCGCTCTGTATTTATCCAAAATGCGACGCGCATTTGTTGAACCGAAATCTTCCCAGTGCATAACAGCATTTGGAAATAGCTTTCTTGCCGCTTTGACATAAGCATCAACAAAATCGTCATAGACTTTGCCTTGAATACGCTCATGACGATTACCCACATAGGATGGGTCATTTAACAGTTTTTCATTGTTAGTCCCGACATCGAGAACAACAGGAATAACACTGTGAGGATCTACGCCCGCTGCGGCAGTATAAACAGCCAGCTTACCGACTGAAATATCGATACCATTAGAACCCCAGTCTCCGATGCCTAAAATTTCTTCTGCGTCAGTGGTCACGATCAGTCGAATATCACCACCTTCAGCACCGAATGCACGCAGCTTTTCTTCGATTAATTCAGGTTCATTAATACTGAGGAAGATCCCGCGAGGACGAGTAATAATCTCGCTATAGTTTTCAATGGCATCGCCGACAACTGGGTCATAAACGACTGGCAGCATTTCCAGCATATGACGTTGTAATAATGCATAAAATAATGTCACGTTATTATCGTGCAAACGCCACATGTAAATATGTTTATCTAAATCAGAATGGCATCCACGGTAAGCGTGATAAGCACGGTTTAATTGTGTTTCCATATCCTCAGTGACAACAGGAGGAAGAATACCATTTAAGTCCAGCGCTTTTCGTTCTTCTTCAGTAAAAGCCGTTCCTTTATTTAAGGATGGATCGCGTAATACTTCATATCCTCTTGCCGTCGTTTTTATTTTACGAATATTATTTTCCACAACAACTTTAGCTTGACGATTATACATAATTAATACCTTTTAATTTAAATATTATAATTTTGGGGAAACTACGCGCCAGATAGACCATTTCCTGTCATATCAATCGGATTGACATATTTATTAAAATCTTCTTCACTTATTTTCCCAGAAGCGATTGCGGATTCTTTTAGTGTGATATTTTTCGCTATTGCATTTTCAGCAATATGTGCGGCATTTTGATAACCAATAATTGGGGATAATGCCGTGACTAACATGACACTATTGTCCACATACTCGGTTATTTTCGTATTATTTAATTCAGTGCCTTCTACGGAATATTCCATAAATTTACGGCAGCCATCAGAAATAATACGAATGGAATGCAGGAGGTTATTAATAATTACCGGTCTCATCGCATTTAATTCAAAGTTACCTTGGCTACCCGATATCGCAATCGCCGCATCGTTACCCATAACCTGAATACCAATCATGACCATCGCTTCACATTGAGTCGGATTCACTTTACCCGGCATGATAGATGAACCAGGCTCATTCGATGGCAGTATTAACTCGCTGAAACCACAACGGGGGCCCGAAGCTAACCAGCGCATATCATTCGCAATTTTGATAAGTGCGACAGCTAATCCACGAATAGCGGCATGTGTACGTACTAACGCATCAAGGGAGCCTTGAGCGGTAAATTTATTGGGCGCAGTAATAAACGGTTTTTGGGTTAATTCCGCTATCTTATCTGCGACATCTTTTGAAAAGCCTTTTGGCGCATTTAATCCTGTACCAACAGCCGTGCCGCCAACGGCGAGTTTATAAAGATCTTGCTGACTACGCTTAATATCATCTAGCGCATCGCGTAATTGACCCGCCCAACCATGCCACTCTTGCCCTACAGTTAAAGGTACTGCATCTTCGAGGTGAGTACGACCTATCTTAACGACAGTCATCCACGAATCAGCTTTCTTTTCAATAAGTTGAATTAAATCTTCAATACTTGGAATCAGCTGTTCATCAAGCGCAAAAATAGCGGCGATGTGCATTGCAGTAGGGAATGTATCATTGGAAGACTGGCCCATGTTGACATCATCATTGGGTCCAACGGGTAATTGAGTTCCTAATGAGCCACCTAATAATTGAATTGCGCGGTTAGAAATAACCTCATTCACATTCATATTAGATTGTGTACCAGAGCCCGTTTGCCATACATAAAGCGGATAGTGTTCATCTAATTGACCCTGAATAGTTTCATCCGCTGCGATAACGATCGCTTCTTTTTTCCATTCAGGTAAACGACCTGCTTCGCAGTTAACCAATGCACAGGCTTTTTTTACATAGCCATACGCGTGGTAAACCGATTTTGGCATTAAATCATCGCCAATATTAAAGTGCTGTAATGAACGTTGAGTCTGTGCCCCCCAATAACGATTTGCAGGAACATTTACTTTTCCCATGCTATCGAATTCTTCACGGGTGCCTGTTTCATTAATACCAATAGGGATGCTCTTATTTAGAATATAATCAGTCATTACAATAACTCCATTTTAAATATAAAACATATGAGCAATTCCTATACTAAGTTAAAAAAATTAATTAAACATCAAATACCAAACATACGTTCAAATAAGATATTTAAGCTATCAAGATAACAAAAACACAGTTTAAAATATAAAAAATAAATTACCTTGCGATTTTTTATAAAATATAATTATCGCAAACAGACTGTCTATTTCATCCAGAAATCATATAAAGACTAAAGTTTCAAAATAATATTAAAAACAATATAATGTATTATCAATCTTATCTTTTAATGACATCCAAAATAAATTAAACAATTTAATTATATAAATAAATTATTGAATCTATGATATGAAAAATAAACGACTCATGTATTGAGTAAAACATATAAATTAATAAAATTTTAATTTTTAAATATATTAATAAAATAAAAACAATCACTGAAATACAAATAAAATAATATTATTTAATATAAAAAAATAATAGGAAAGAGCTAAAAACATGTTATTCATTTAAAATACAAGGTGATATACCCACTGAGTTTCCCTTTAGTTTAATACACATTAATTCCAAAAAAATCATCCTTAATTATGCTTATACAAAAACAGAAGTCATCACAACTCAATAATACTGAAGAGAAACACTTTATAATAGTGATAATACCCGCTTTAGTTGGTCATTGAACCTAACTCCACGCACAAAACGAGTGATGAGTTTAATAATCATACCGATGCCATATTAAACACTGGGTTTAGACAATTTTGGAGAAATAGCCGAACTTGCAGGGTGCGATACCGTCATTTTTCAGTAAAACCGCACTGCATCCCTGTAGCGCGGTCTATTTATTCCTTTAAAATTTTATCCTTGATATAAAGGCTTCCAGTTTGCCGTTACTCACCCTCAAATAACCGGAATCCCCCTAACCCTTTCCATGCTGGTAAGGCTTGATAAACTTGCTCGACGGCGGCAACCACTTTGTCATTCATCGGCATATAAAAACCGACTAAATCGGGCTGAATACCTAAGAAAATAATTTCCCCGACATCCTCTTTTAACTGATCGATAAGAAAATTCAGCGGCAGATTATGGGTGCTCATAATAAACATTTCGGCGATATCATCAGGGTCGATAACCCTAATTTCCCCCGGCGCTAAACCAATATCTGCGGCATCCACAATTAATAAACGCTCAGGTTTTAAGGCTCTCACTTGGTGAGAAACACTTTCAGGGCTGCTTCCCCCATTAATAGCGACCCAACCATCAATCGGCGTTTCTTGCATGAGGTCAAATAGCATCGGACCTGCGCCATCATCCCCCATCATGCTATTGCCCACCGCCAGCATGAGATTTTGCACGGGTGATGGGTTGTCTGAAGATAAGAGATTTTTTGCTGATGCGCTTTCTGCTGAAGATTCGATTTCCATCGAAAAAGACGGTTGAGTTTGTCTCGCAACATCGCTCATCGGCTGCCTTTTCACAATCAAATAAATTGCCGGCTCACGCTCAATTTCACCGAGTAATCGAATCAGTGTGGCGCTCCATGCCTGATAGGGAGAATCACTGTCTTTAGCGAAACCATCTAATGCTAACGCCAGCATATTGGTGTGGGTGGAATCGATATTAATCTCGCCAAAGGTGATCAAACCCTGTAATTTGCGACGCGCCTCCCCTTCAGGAAGCGCATTCACCCATGCTTGGTAACCATCCAATGGACATTCCAATTCCGTTTTTAAGCAGTCAATCATCCCAACATGGTGACCAATGGCCAGTGAGTAATACATCACTTGCTGCGCGTCTTCTGGCACGTCATCGTCACTGTCGACAAACTTCTGGCGCAGTGACCAGAAAATCACTTTGCCCGTTTCAGTTGCTGACTCACTCATCAATGCCCCCTTGTTGCAGCACGGTCACTAGGCGGTTCACAATCTCACGCAACCGTGGGTCTTGCTCCTCGTCCATCCATGCTTGCATGGTGACTTTCACTTGGCTTGGGGTTGCCCCATCCAATAGCGTCAAGAAGCGGTCACTGATTTCTCGACCTTGGAAATACCCTGCTTGGCGGCGAGCTTCACGCTCGATCATCACGCGAGTAGCCAGAGGGATTGATGGCAACAACAGCTCCACTTTTTCCCCGTCGGCTTCACGGTGATCCTGTCCCACCAATTTCTGTTTCAATAACCCTAATGCCACCGCAAAACCATAAATCGTGGCAGCAGGGGTTGGTGGGCAACCTGGGATCCACACATCGATCGGCACAATGTGTTCGCTTCCCCCCCAAACACAATACAGATCGTGAAAGATCCCGCCGCCACACCCACAAGCCCCATAAGAGATACAGATTTTTGGATCCGGTGCAGACTCATATGCCCGCAGTGCAGGCATGCGCATTGCACGGGTAACCGCCCCTGTGAACAGTAAAATATCCGCATGACGCGGAGACGCCACCACTTTGATCCCAAAACGCTCCGCATCAAAAACAGGGGTAATTGCCGAGAAAATCTCGATTTCACATCCGTTGCAGCCACCACAGTCCACGCGATACACATAGGCTGAACGCTTAATATCTTTCAGTAGCGTGCTTTTCAGTTTTGCGACCTGCTCATCGAGCACAATCGGCTGGCTAACGTGATGGTTGACGGGGATATTTGGCAAACTCATGATTTATCTCCCTGAATATGCAAACGGAAGTTCTGACGACCATTATTCAATAGATTATTTTTTTGCTTACAGGATGGGCAGGTTTCATACATTGGGCGCAGAGCTTCAATGCCGCCTTCCTCTATCCCCGATGCCACCATCAACGCCATGGCATACTCCACGGATTTTTTCGGGGCAAATGCTTCGCCACACTGGCGACAATGTTGCAGGCGGAATGTCCCTTTCATATATAAATCCGCTTTGTTCATTACCGCCGTTTCAAATTCTTCCGTTAAGTGGATGGCGCGAGTCGGGCAAACTTCTTCACAGCGCGCGCAATAAATACAGCGACCTAAAAACAGCTGCCAGCGGCGTTCACCACTTTCTAAGTCAGTTTCCATGGTTAACGCATTGGCAGGGCAAGCGGAAATACAGGCACCACACGCGATGCATTGCTGTGGATCGTACTCGGGTTTACCTCTAAATCCGTGAGCCACTTCCAGCGGTTTGAACGGGTATTTCACCGTTGCAGTACCCGCATTACGAAGGGTTTTAAAAAGTTTAAACATGGTGTCCCTCCGTTATTTCATAATCGAATGTTTGCGCTCGATACTGTGCTGTTCGAGCTCTTTGTATGCGACGGTTTTTGCTTTGCGTTTTTTCACATCCACCAGCGTCACGCGGTCAGTACAGGAGTAGCAAGGGTCTAGGCTACCGATAATCAATGGCGCATCAGAAACGGTGTTGCCTTGCAGCATATAACGCAGCACTGGCCAATTCGCGTAAGTGGCAGCACGGCAGCGCCAACGATACAGTTTTTGGTTATCGCCGAGCATGCTCCAGTGAACATCTTCACCTCGCGGCGCTTCGGTATAGCCCAGTGCAAATTTATGAGGCTGATAGGTAAAGCCTTCGGTCAGAATTGGGCCTTCTGGCATATTGTCGAGGGCATATTCAATCATCGACAGGGAATCCAACGTCTCTTTGATACGCACCATCACGCGGGAATAAACATCGCAACCATCTAAGGTGAATAATGTTTTTGGTAAATTGCCATAATCCGCAAATGGGTGGTCGAAACGCACATCGCGCTTGAAGCCGCTGGCGCGGATCATCGGTCCCACAGGGCTGTAATCACGGGCAACTTGTGGATCGAGGCGACCGACACCGACGGTGCGTTGCTCCATATTTGGTGTGCTCAGCAACATATCCACCAGCTGAGTCACATCTTGGCGCATCTCTTTAACCAGCTGAATAGTTTTGACACGCTGCTCTTTTAAGAAGTCACGGCGAACCCCGCCAATTAAGTTGGTACCGTAGGTTTTACGGGCGCCTGTCAGTAATTCCGCCATGGTCATGGATTTTTCACGCACACGGAAAAATTGCATGAAACCGGTATCAAAACCGGTGAAGTGGCTCGCTAAACCGATATTCAGCAAGTGGCTGTGTAAACGTTCCACTTCCAGTAACACACTACGAATTGTATGAGCGCGCTGAGGCACATAAATACCGAGCGCATTTTCCACGGAGGTGGTGTACGCCACGCTATGGGTAAAGCCGCAAATACCGCATACGCGGTCAGATAAGAAAGTGACTTCGTTGTAACCCATGCGGGTTTCAGCCAGTTTTTCCATTCCGCGATGCACATAGAACATACGGTAATCCGCATCCACAATGCGCTCGCCATCCACAAATAGACGGAAGTGTCCCGGTTCATCGGAGGTGATATGCAGCGGACCAATTGGCACGATGCGGCTTTGGGTTTTGCTGTCGTTGATAAACTCGTAGGTTTCAGTGTCGGTAGTTGGCGCTGGGCGCTGGCGGTAATCCATGGTGTCTTTGCGCAGTGGATACAGGTCTTCCGGCCAGTCATCCGGCAATACTAAACGACGCTCATCCGGCAAGCCCACTGGGCGTAAACCGTACATATCACGGATTTCACGCTCACCCCATACAGCCGCAGGCACCCGTGGCGTTACAGATGGGAACTCTTGAGTGATTGGGCTAACATACGCTTTCACCGTCACCCAACACTTTTCCCCCTCTTCCATCGACAGCGCATAATAAACTGCAAACTGCCCATTGAGAGGACGCTCATCGTTCCCCCATAACACCGGCAACCAACCGCCGCAGCCGTAATAGAGGAATTCCACCACTTCTGGCAGCATCTCAGTTTTGACGGTAATGGTGACTTGGTTGGCGGTTTGCCACTCCTCTTCCAGCATGGCATGAGGAAATTTCTCGCGCACTTTTGCCAGATAGCCCGCGCCTTTGCGAACGCCCTGAAGGGTATCTGTATAATTCTGATAGCTCACGTTATTTCTCCTGCGATGAAGGTTCGGAGGTGCTTGCACCCCACGGCCATTGGTAATTTAAGGTGGTAATTTGGTGGTCGGCTGTCGCACTATCTTTGAGCACGATTGTCGCGGCATTTTCCAGTAAGCGACTGACAGGTTGAGGAATATACGTTCCCATCACCAGCATCAGTACAATCAAAATCGCCATTGGTAATGTGGTTAAAATGCCCAGCTCGCCACGCGCTACGCACTCTGGTTGCTCGCCAAATAAGGTTTTGGAGATCATGCGGATCAACCCGCCCAGCACTACCGTAATCAAGATCAGCACCAGCAAGGTTAACCAGAAATGGTTAGCGACCAGCCCCGCCACCACAATCATAAATTCACTTAAAAAGACGTTGAATGGCGGCATACCACCCAGTGCTAATGCGCCCCCCGCAAACACCACCGCGGTAAATGGCATGGTGCGCAGTAAACCTTTTACTACCGTAATATCGCGAGTGCCATATTTCAGTAACACGTTACCGGAACCGCAGAACAGCAAGGTTTTACCCAAACTGTGGTTTAAGGTATGCAGCAGCGCAGCCAGCACACCTAGAGGCCCGCCGATACCTAATGCCACCGCGATCAGCCCCATGTTTTCCACACTGGAGTAGGCCAGCAAACGCTTCATATCTTTTTGAACCAAGATAAAGAACGCCGCCACCGCCACGGACATTAACCCGAACACCAGCAGTAAGGTTTGAGTAAATTCACCACCAATGGATGACGTGACGATGATGTAGTAACGGATGATAATCAGCAGTGCGCAGTTCAGCAGCACCGCAGACAGCAACGCTGACGTTGGGCTTGGCGCCTCACTGTGCGCATCCGGTAACCAGGCGTGCATTGGGAACAGACCGGTTTTGGTACCAAAACCGATTAACACAAAGACAAAGGCAAGATGCATCAAGGTTGGATCTAGGAGGTCGGTATATTTCAAGACTTCCGTCCAGAAGATAGCCATTTCAGGATCCGGCATGACGTTCACCGCATTGGCATACACTAAAATAGTACCAAACAGACCAAACGCCACACCTACGCTACAGATAATGATGTATTTCCATGCTGCTTCCAGTGAAGAACGCTGACCGTAAATGCCCACTAAAAACGCTGAGCTCAATGTGGTCGCTTCGACCGCTGCCCACATTAAAATTAGGTTATTACTGGTGATCACCAGCAACATAGTGAACAGAAATAAGTGGAAAAAACCGTAATAGTTACATAAGGTTCCAACACTAATTTCCCCTTCATGCACTTCATGGTTCATATAACCGATGGAGTACAAGCCAGTCAGGAAGCCGACGATCCCTAAGATAGCGAGGAATAACCCGGCGAGGCTATCAAGGTGGATCCAGTGACCTGCCATCAGCAAATCACCGACTTTATCTATCGTGCCAACCATCCAGAGCGATAACACCAGCAATGCCGTGATCCCAATAGCATGGATCACCGTGACAGGGATTTTTGCTCCGTTACCCAATAAGCGGCAGGCAAACGCCAGCAGTGAAATCACCAGCGGGGTTGCCATCAATAAGGTTAATAACATTGTTTGACTCATCTCATCACCCCTTCAGCGCGGTCAGTTGATCCACGTTCAGTGTGTTGAGCGTGCGATAAATTTTACGAGCCAATACCGCCATAATGATCACCGCAAAAATGGCGTCTGTGGCGATACCAATCTCCACTAACTCAGGGGCTTTATACGCCAGTAACGCGAGGGTCAGATGGGAGCCGTTTTCCATTAGGCAGTAACCAAAGGCTTGCTTGAGAATATTGCGCTGCGTAACAATGCACAGCAGCCCCAACATAAAGTGCCCAAGAGAAACCGCTAAAGCGGGTTTTAAATCCGCCGCCAAAGGCAGTTTAATTGGCTCGACCACAAACCAGCACAGCACCACAATCACCGCTGCCGCTAACATCAACCAAGCTGGGCTAATCACCCCGCCGTTAGCGGTTGGGTCGGACAATTTTCGGAAGGCGTAGCCCATAATCAGCGGCACTAAAACCACTTTGGTAGCGAATGCGGTACCTGCCCACATTGCCAATTCAGGGGCGTTGAGGGTGTAAGATAACGTGCCGAAAATCGCGACTAACACCAGCGACTGCAACGCATAGAACCAACAAGAGACCACCGGCTTTTTCGCGCCGATCACCAGCAGCGACGTGATCATCATCAGCCCTGCTAAATTATTCACAATCATTGAACCAGTCATGCTTTCTCTCCCTTAACCGAGCCAGATGACGGCAATAACACTAGAACAGAAGGACATTACGATCAGTAAGCCGATAACCCACTGCATTGCCCAAGGAACTGCGCTGCCGTTTGCCACTTCTTCGCTAGGTTCCCCCGGAACCACTTTGCCGAACCAGTACAGCAACCATGCAAAGCTCGCGACAGATTCAATCAATACCAACACCATAATTGGCGTTAACACCCAGAACTGTTCAGACAGCGCGAAGCCCGCTGCAAAGATAGGGAATTTACTGAAGAAACCATTAAGTGGTGGAACACCCGCAATAGCCAGTGCCGCCACACAGAAGCCCACACCGAGTAATGGATAGCGTTTTGCCAAACCACGTAAGCGCGGCAGCATACGGGTACCGCAGCTGTAACTCAGCGCGCCCGCCACTAAGAAGAACAGGCTTTTCGCAAATGCGTGGTTGAAGATATACGCGATACCACCATCGAAGGCTTCTTTGGAACCGAAAACGGATAAGGATAAAGCGAGGAAGATATACGCTAACTGCGTGATGGTTGACCATGCCAGCAGACGTTTCATGTCTTTTTGCGGCAGGTACATCATAAATCCATACACCAATGTGATGACCGCCATCACAACGCCCACCCAACCAATAATTTCTGGCACATGAGTGGAAGACATCAAGCCACGGGCAAAGATATACACACCCACTTTCACCATTGAGGCGGCGTGTAAGTAAGCACTAACTGGAGTTGGGGCTTCCATCGCATCGGGAAGCCAGGCTTGCAGTGGTAACTGCGCTGATTTACCCCATGCGGCAAACAAAATGCCACCAAACACAATCAAGCTTTGCGATTCACTTAGACGGTCGATGGCACTCAGTGCGAACGTTCCTGTGCTAATAAATAATGTTGCTGCCGCCATGTATAAGCCGAGTGAACCCACATGGGTGATCAATAACGCCTTCATTGCCGAGCGCTGCGATTTTTCAGTTTGGTAGTAACCAATGAGCGCCCAAGAACATCCACCGGTAATTTCGAAGAACACCAATTGCCCTAAGATAGTGGAAGAGAGCACAACCCCTGCCATCGCACCGATAAAGATCAGCAAGAAAGCGTAATAACGGCGAGTTGGCCCATGAGCGTGTTCACGGTTTCCTTCAGTGAGATACCCCGTTGAATAGAGGCAAATCAAGAAGCCGAGGAATACCACCGCAAACGCAATCAGCGTGCTCACGCCATCCACGGTAAAACCGAATAACGCCACATCACCTGTCTGGATTAACTCCAGCGTAGTGGCGACCTTGCCACCGTCTAAATAGAGCCAGCCTAATGCTGCCGTTCCCAAAGACGCCAGCAACGCCACTAAGGTACTTAGCCACGGCGCTAGACGGGTGGGTAGCACACTGACCAGCAACGCCCCGATGAACGGGATTATCAAGGTTGCTAGTGCAATATTTTCTAACATGCTTCGTCGCTCCTTATAGACCGGTGAGGTAGAAGACGAATCCGAGTGCCGCAACACCGAATCCTAACCAAGTCACATGGTGCGTTAATAAGAAACGACCACGAGCCAGACTGTTTTCGACCAGCGACGCCAGCACGAAAATCACCAATAATTTCACTAGCAGTAATCCCATCGCTAACAGCACACTGCCAACGGTAAAGACACTGGCATTACCAAATGGGAAGAAAATCGACAGAAACAGAACCGCAACGACCACTTGTTTCAGGCCAATGCCCAATTTCACCATCGCGAATCCTGAACCGGAGTATTCGGTTAATGGACCTTCTTGCAGCTCTTGCTCCGCTTCCGCCACGTCGAATGGAATTTTGCCCATCTCAATAAATGTCGCAAAACCGCAGGCTAACAGCGCTAATAAAGTGGCGGTTGGTGACACCCAACCTTCACTCATGGTGGCGCTGATAGTGCCAATATTAGTGGAGCCCGCAATCAGCGCCACCACCAACAAACCGAGGAATAACGTCGGTTCCACCAGTACGCCAAGTGTCAGTTCACGGCTCGCACCGATACCCGCAAATGGGCTGCCAGTATCGAGACCGGAAAGTGAGAAGAAAAAGCGGAATAACGCAAAGATATACAGCACGATAATGATGTCTGCCGCACCACTAAACAGCGATGTGTTAGTGACCACTGGCAACGCCATCGCTAGCAGTAACATGCTGCCCAGCAGCACATACGGCATGATGCGAAAGATAATGCCAGAATCACGCGGCGCGACAGATTGACGTGTCAGTAGCTTGATAATATCTCGGTAGTCCTGCCAAATACCAGGGCCTTGGCGGGAATGCATTTTGGCGCGAATTTGACGGGAGATCCCTGTGAACAGCGGTGTCAGCAGCAGTAAAACTACGGCTTGAACGACGGCGAAGATCCCTGTCATCAATGTGGGTGTTTCTTGAATCGACATGGTTTCTCTCCTTACGCCGCAATCACAACAAGCAGCACGATCAAGGCCGCGACCACATACAGGCAATAGAGCCTGAAGTCCCCGCCTTGCAGGCATTGCATGCGTTTTGCTATTCGGTTAATCACGCGAACCAATGGGTAGATAATTTTCTCATCCCAGAACGGTTCCACCTTCCCTGCCCCCTCTTTCGTCACTTCTAAGGTTTGCGCTAAACGCACTGAAGGGTCGAGCTGAGTACGCAGGCGATACAGCGGTGCAAACATAGAACGCAGCGGCTGAGTAAAGCCTCCCGCGGACACGGACATCTCTTTTTCCCATGCATAACCACACGCCCAAGCATCCCCTTTACGGCGCGCTTCGAGCTGTTTGCCTTTAAATACCATGTAGATAATCAATGGAATGATAGGCAGTGCGAGCAACAGGAGCAGCGTCATAGCTGGAGAGATCATCGCTTGAGACGCGCTGTTTGGAACTAGCATCGCCCCTTGTGCCACAGTGATATCGGTGGCGTGAGTCAGGGACATCGCCACGTTGGCTAAGACGGGAGCGATATAGGTCGCACCTACCCCTAAAATCACGCAGATAGCCGCTAAAATCAACATCGCGGCTGTCATTGTCCATGGCACTTCGCGAGCATGCGTCGCTTGCTCACTGCGAGCACCACCGCAAAAACTGACACCATACACTTTCACAAAACACATTGCCGCCAATGCCCCGGTGATGGCTAACATCACAATGGCGATTGGGCCGCTGATGCGCATAATGAAAGTGCCTTCGTGGCTCATAGAGAACAGAGATTGGTAGGTGTACCACTCACTCACAAAGCCGTTGAGTGGTGGCAGTGCGGAAATCGCCATACAGCCGATTAAAAACGCGGTTGCGGTGAGTGGCATTAACTTCGCCAAGCCCCCCATTTTTTCCATATCACGGGTATGCACACGGTAAATCACGGCGCCCGCGCCGAGGAACAGTAAGCCTTTAAATACGGCGTGGTTAAGTAAGTGGTAAATCGCACCGAGCAGACCGATAGTTGCCAGCACAGGCATATTGTTTGCCATGCCAACCATCGCCACACCCACACCCATCAGAATGATCCCGATATTTTCGACGGTGTGCCATGCGAGTAAACGTTTAATGTCGTGCTCAGCCAGTGCATACATAACCCCGAGAGCCGAGGAGACTGCACCGAATGCCAGCACCACAATGCCCCACCAGCCTTGAGTGGCACCGAGTAAGTCGATACCTACTTTGATGATCCCAAAGATACCGATTTTTACCATGACGCCGGACATTAATGCTGATGCGTGAGACGGTGCTGCGGGGTGAGCTTGCGGTAACCAGCTGTGCAATGGGAGCATCCCTGCTTTGGCACCAAAGCCAAAAAATCCCAATAAAAACACCACCGATGCCATCGCCGGTGAGAGCGAGAGCTGGCGGAAGGAGTCGAAATCTAAGCTTCCACTTTCACGCCACATTAAGAAGAAGGCGATCATAATTAAAATCGAACCGGCGTGGGCTATAAAGAAGTACAGCAGACCCGCGCGGATGGATTTATCATCTTGGTCGGCAATGACTAAGAACCAAGAGGCCAGTGACATCATTTCAAACAGGATGATGAAGTAGAAGGCGTTATCCATCACGACCAAGGCGACCATGGAAGCGATAAACAGGTTCAGGAAGAATCCCATGCTCCACGCACCACGACCGCAATATTCCTGAACATAGTTTAAGGAATAGAGGGCACTGACAGTCACCAGCAGCGAAATCACCATCACCATAAAGGCGGCGAGGCTATCTAATCGGACGGCAAAGTTGGCAAACGGAAATGGGCCTTGCGATAGGTAAGTGAGTACTTCGCCACTCATTAACACAGGAATAGAGCTGCATAAGCCCAGCACACCGCCTATCATGGCTGAAATTCCCGCGACATAAATAGCGAGCTTTTCTTGGCGTTTAAAGAGCAACGAAACAAAGCCACCCACCGCGTAGAAAATCACCGACCATAAAAGTAACTGAAGAGGTGTCATTATGGGTTCTCCCGATCAGCAACAAAAATGTCGAACTCTGGCGGCATGGCATCGACAGATGCGCTGCGGCGTTTGGCACTTTCGTTTTCGAGTTGGTGTTCTTCCACCAGATGGAGGGCATCGGTTGGGCAGACTTTGACGCAAGCTGGCCCTTCGTCACTGAAATCACACAGGTCACACTTCACGGCGACATTGCGAATTCCCGCGTTCCATGCAAGGAAGGGATTCATGGTTGGGAGGCTATCTGGCACATCTAATAACCTCTCTTTTGGAACATATTGTTCAAAGAAATCAGGCATATCCACCGGTTTGCTACCTGATGGCGTGATAGCCCCAAATGGGCAAACCAGTCCGCACAGTTTGCACCCGATACACAGGCTTTCGTTCAGCACAATCATGCCATTTTCGTGGGTGATGGCATTGACCGGACACACGCGCGCACACGGGGCATCGTCACATTGACGACAGAGCATCGGTGCGGTGAGCTCGCCAACTTTGACCACCTTTAGTCGCGGATGTGTTTGTAATCCTTGGGCTTTATGCGTTTCTGAGCACGCTGCCATGCAGGTATTACATCCGATACACAGTTGTGGGTCTGCAATTACAAAGCGATTCATTCGCTTTCCCCTCCAATCAAATCGATCGAATTATTAATATTGATGGAGTTGTATTAGCATATTTCATGCCATGATTATTTTTGTTATTTATCAAATGGTTAATTTAATCACATGGAAAAATCGACACTAATGACGATAAATTAGGGCGGCAAATAGCCATTATCGACACGAATCTACATCACAAAATATTTTCAGAAGAAATGAATTTCAAAGGGGAATTACTAACTGAATTATTTTTAATAAGTTTCGCGGTAATAAAATAAAAATAATTCGCTACTTTTACATTATTATTTTTAATTTACGCTTTGTTTATTTTTTCTATTTTAAAAATGCATTTATTTTTCAATAAACATAAACATTTACTTAACTTATATAGAAATTTTCTAAATTTATTTTAATTAACGGCAAAATCATCATTACTGACCAATCATTAACAAATGATAATTTCAAGTAAAAAATAAAAACAACCAAATAAAATCATATAATTATGAAAACAAAAAAACGATAAAAATAAATTTCACTCTTATTAATAGGCAAATCTTATTTCAGCAATCGATTAAATCGATGGCTATCATTGATAAAAATCAAAAACCATTGTGCTTTATTTAACCATAATAGCCCGTCCATAGAATTATATTAACTAAAAATATTTAATTATATTTGACCGCAATCTTCCAAGGATAGTGTAATGAAAAAATTTACTCGCATTACGGTCGCTACCATATTTTTGCTTTTACTCGGTTATTTTGGGTTATCTGGATATGTGTGGTACCACGATAATCAACGAAGACAAAATAGTGACATTCAGACATCTAAAATTGCAGAAAATAATCAAGTCCTCCAATTCTTTGCCGAAAAAGGATGCGATTACTGTCACACGCCGTCAACTGACTTACCTGCTTATGCCTCATTTCCAATTGCTAAACAACTGATGGAGTATGATATTCAACTGGGTTATAAGTCCTTTAACCTTGAAGCCGCTCGCGCTGCGTTAATTGCTGGAGAACCAGTTCCTCAGAGCGAATTAAATAAAATTGAGTGGGTGATGCAGAATCACACCATGCCACCAACACGCTATGTCGCACTGCACTGGGCAAGTAGTGTGAGTGACGAAGAACGCGATAAATTACTCGGTTGGATTGCGAAGCAGCGCGCAGAGCATTATGCCACCGAGGACACTGCGGTAGAGCACCGCAATGAACCAATCCAACCAATTCCAAAATCACTGGAAGTGGATGATAAGAAAGTGGCGTTAGGCTTTCGCCTGTACCATGACGCTCGCTTATCTGGGGACAGTACCATCTCTTGTGCTCACTGCCACGCGCTAAATGCTGGTGGGGTTGATGGTCGTAAAACCTCCATCGGTGTTGGTGGTGCCGTTGGCCCAATCAACGCACCCACCGTATTCAACTCTGTGTTTAACGTCGAGCAATTCTGGGATGGTCGAGCCCCTGACTTACAAGCACAAGCAGGCGGTCCGCCATTAAATCCAATCGAAATGGCATCCAAATCATGGGATGAAATCATTGTAAAACTGGATAAAGACCCGGTATTAAAACAGGATTTCAATGCGGTTTACCCTGAAGGGTTTACAGGCGACAGCATTACTGATGCCATCGCAGAATTCGAAAAAACCTTAATCACCCCAGATTCACCATTCGATAATTGGTTACGCGGCGATAGTGCTGCACTCACAGCGCAACAGCAGCATGGTTATCAATTATTTAAAGAGAATAAATGTGCAACTTGCCATGGCGGCGTGATCCTCGGTGGTCGTTCTTTCGAGCCGTTAGGTTTGAAGAAAGACTATGAATTCGGTGAAGTTACCGCACAAGACATCGGACGTATGAATGTCACCTCTGAAGAACGCGATAAACTGCGCCAAAAAGTCCCAACTCTGCGCAATGTTGAGTTAACCGCACCGTATTTTCACCGTGGTGATGTGGCAACCTTAGATGAAGCAGTCAAACAAATGTTGCGTTATCAAGTGGGTAAAGAGTTACCACAAAAAGATGTCGACGATATTGTCGCCTTTCTGAAGAGCTTAACGGGTGTTTACACGCCGTATGTCTCACAGAACGAAGCACAATAATGATTGATTGAGTTGCATAGCACCATGCAATCAGAGTATTTATTAAAATGCATTATGTAGTGGCTAATTACTATTACATATTTGCATGATATTACTGTTTCGCCATAGCCAAAATGGCAATCTAGATACTGAAGAAAGAATAAATATTTTGTAGATAAATCAATGGCTAGTGTTTATCGCACTAGCCATAAATCTTATTTAGGGGTTGATAACTTCAATACAGTTAAATCGATTATAATCAAACTTACACTGCAGATTTTTTCCCAAAAATACTTTTTCAGTTTGTTCGAATCTCGTCTCGCCTAAAGAGAAGGCCATGCTACCGAGTCCTTAGCACCTTACCTTGGCATACCTTTTACCCATACCAAACCTATCTTTGTGATCTATTATGGCGGATAATATTTGCTCAAATTGACTCTCGCTCTGTTCATCACTGCCTGTTTTACGTAATTCAATGATAGGTAAATACGCTTCGCTAATTTGTTCCCCCTGAGAAACTGCGGTCATAAGTAGCGTTTCTTTTCCAGTAATGGATAAATTCACATCACTATTAGTCCTTGTACTATCTCTATATCACTACCACGAGCGCTCGCAAACATGAGTGCTGATACTCCTAATTTCGATTTGATATTCGTGTCTGCTTTGTGTTTTAACCGAAGTTTTACCACATCGGGTCTATTTTCTGCTGCGGCAACTATTAACCCTGTAATACCCTGCGTATCCTCCGCATCTATATCAAACACATCTGCAATCATTGACTCAATGCTTGAGATATTCTCATATTTGCAAAATTGAACGCGTGAACAAATTAGCAAGCTTTCAATCCTCCGTGACATTTAGGCAAATATTAAAGGATAAGCTTGGAGCTAGTCAGATACAATGACGAAAAATATTTTGGAACTATGAAAATATTTTATAAATTAGAAAAGAATTTAGTTTTCATATGACCAGCTGAAAAAGATGAATCACGATTTTTTATAATATTAGCTCATTTAACAATCTATTCTTAACTCAATTAAACTCTTTATTTAGTTAATAAACTTCAGCACCCACTTAAAAATTCTTTATAAAAATTCAATGTGAACATCGAGAGTCAACATAACTAACATCAGATATCAAAAAACATGTGAACATGCCCCCCAAGACATTAAGATATTCTGCAAAATTAAACATACACATATTCCAATGATCAATTATCGCCTGTAAAGTATGACAATTAATTGAGCTAGTAATTATTCAAGGTTTGTTAACGCTGAATATGCTAAGAATGGAGTAGAAAAATATTGTGTACAAATATAATGATCTAAAAATAGGTACAAAACTTAACAACACTGAGCTATGTGAAACATTTGGATGTAGCCCCCAAGGCGGTATGCGTCGTGCACACAAAACAAATACTTTAATTATTATCTCAAACCACATCAAATCTATCTACGATGACCGATGGTCCGGCAATGTACTTCATTATACCGGCATGGGTACTAAAGGCGATCAAAGCCTAAGCTTTCAACAAAACAAAACCTTAGCAGAATCAAAAAGTAACGGGGTTACTGTTCATCTTTTCGAAGTATTCAAAGACCAAGAATATACCTATATGGGTGAAGTGATTCTTGGTGGTACTCCGTATCCAGAAACACAAACTGATGAACAAGGAACGCTCAGAAAAGTATATATATTCCCGTTAACGCTAATTTCGGGTGAACGACAAATTCAGCAAAAAGATAGAGACAACATAGATAATATTAGAGCTCGTAAAGCAAAAAAATTATCTATCGAGGAACTTCAAGAATTAGCAGCTGGAAGTGGAAAAGTAGCGACTTGTTATCAACAAAAATCCACAAATTATGAAAGAAATATTTGGGTCGCTGAGTTGGCTAAAAGGTTAGCAAAAGGACAATGTCAGCTTTGCCTTCAACCCGCACCGTTTAAAAATACCAAAGGTGAGCCTTATCTGGAAACACATCATATTATTTGGCTTTCCAAAGGTGGTGATGATACCTGTGAAAATACTGTAGCCTTATGCCCTAACTGCCACAAGAAAATGCATATAGTTAATAATGAAGAAGATATTGAGACTCTAAAAAACCGAAGTAAAGAATTATTAGAAGCGAACAACCAATGATCAGGAAGCATATTGAAGTCGTCGCTGCTGTGCTGAAAAATGAAGATAAGTTTCTAGCCGTGCAAAGGGGCTTCTCGAAGTTAGATTATATAAGCCATAAATGGGAATTTCCTGGAGGCAAAGTAGAAGCAGGTGAAACACTTGCCGCTGCAATTATTCGAGAACTAAATGAAGAGTTAAAAATTACAGTTACCGACCCAAAGTTTTTATTAACTATCGAACATAACTATCCTGACTTTGATATCACAATGCATTGCTTTGTAATTGAATTACCCAATAGAGCGGTAGAACTGACAGAACATATTAATTCTCTTTGGCTTTCTAAAGAAAAATTAAGAACCGTAGATTGGGCATCTGCCGATATTCCTGCGGTAGAAAAACTCTTAACAACATTTTGAGTGTATTTATTCCGGATTATAAAAAATAGCTTGTTAACTTTCTATTGATAACTAACAATCACATTTAACTTAAGTTAACCAAAGGAATGGTGATAAATATGGCAATAGGCTATTTTTTGCGAGTTGGCGATAAAACAACATGTGGTGGTCAGATTTTAACAGGAGATAATACTTTTATATTTCATGGAAGGTCTGCTACACGTCAGGGCGATCTGGTTACCTGTGGAAAGCATTCTGGGACTTACAACATACTGGGTGGCGTTAGTGCCCACACACTTCCTTCTTAGTGTCATAGCCCATCACTCGTAATGAGTTATTCACTGTGTTTTCACTCATCGATTTTCTAGGATATCGATTTTCTAGGGGTATGACCGCCGATAAAGATCAGCTCATGGTTACCGCTAAATTGATAGATATGTTTTAAGATCTCAATGGCTTGTCTACTTAAAGGAACTAAATGGGTAGTACGCATTTTTGATCCGCGATGTGAGTGCTTAACCCCTTCTATCGCTTCGCGTTCTGTGGGGATCGTCCACATGGCATTGTCAAAGTTGATTTCATCCCAACGAGCGAAACGCAGTTCACTGGAACGAATGAAGACTAACTAGGTAAATTTGACTGCAAGTTTAGTTAAAGATCTGCCCTTATAATCATCGATACGTTGTAAGAACTCAGGTAGGTGTTTAAGCTTTAATGGGTTCACGTAGATCCCGAGTTTTCAGTTCGGCAATATTGCGTTTACCGATAGCCGCAAAGATATTGTCTTCAAGACTTTTTAATACTCGATGGCTATGCCCTTCAGACCACTTCTTATTGGTTGCATGCCAATCGCGAGCAACTTTCTCGAATGTATTAAAATCTTAGAGATACCAACACATATACCAACACATATACCAACACATATACCAACAGTAGGTACTTGATGTTAGTTGAATTAGCAACGTTAAAACGCGAAGAAGGATGACAAAGCTAGTATTTCAGACATAAAAAAAGACGCTCTAAGCGTCTGATTTTTGGTGCCGAAGGCCGGACTCGAACCGGCACACCCGAAGGCGGTTGATTTTGAATCAACTGCGTCTACCAATTCCGCCACTCCGGCACGAAGTGATGTGTTTCTTGGAAAACGGTGCCATTATACTTGCCTGATGCCGACTGGCAACATTTATCTTGAACAATCAGATTGTTCGATTAAAAAAAAAGCACCTGAAAAAATCTTTCCATAAAAAGCGCAATATCCCCTGTTATGTTCAACAACATTTGAATATCTATGCTAATTTTCCTAAGAGCATTTTCATTGTCTTAACCCTTGGGTGACTGGCGACAAAGCATAATTTTTGTTAGTTTATCCGCACTCTTATGTAAAATTATAAAGGCATATTTTATGGGCTTTGTTGGATGGATAGCCACTGGTCTGGTTATTGGCATCTTAATTGGTGTCGTCATGAAAATTTTCTCAAAGAAAAAATAAATATTGGCTGAAAAGCCTTTTATAAACAATCATATCGGCTGGCTTCAAACATGAAGAAAACGTTTCTTAAAATTTTGTCGGTATCCGCACTCTCTGCGGCATTGATGGCCTGTTCCTCAACGACAGAAAAAAACTCGCAAAGCTCACCAAATGGCATGCTTGCAGGTAACTCCGAGTGGCAAATATTCGAAGGTGATAGACGAACTTACGAACGAGTCACCAAAATTGTCGATATGTATGCGAACCGCATTTATAACGAAAGCGATGCCCGTGGCATGGCGATTATTGTTATTGATAATAACCAAACCTTATCCCGCTATTATGGGGAAACTGCGCCGGGTAGCAGACAAAAACCGGGCCCTAACTCCCTGATCCGTATCGCTTCTGTTAGCAAATTAATGACCAGCGAAATCTTAATTAAGCTGGAGCAAGATAAAAAACTAGCGATCACCGACCCGCTACAGCAATACAGTTACAACGGTGTTACCGTGCCTGATAACAATAGCGGGCAACCTATCCGACTGTATCATTTAGCGAGCCATACCAGTGGCTTACCTCGCGAACAGCCGGGTGGAAAATGGGGTCGCCCTGTCTTTATCTGGCCAACCCAAGAGAACCGTTGGACATGGCTGAAAACCGGTAAGCTCGACTTTACACCGGGCACTGAAGCGGCTTATTCCAACCTCGCCTATGATTTACTCGCCGATGCGATGGTCAAAGCGACAGGTCAGTCATACCCGCAATTGTTCAGCAAATACGTGACATCTCCGGCAAAAATGACGGATACCACCTATACCCCAAGTAAAGGTCAGTGCGCCCGATTGATGGAAGGCACCAAACCAAGCCCTTGCCATAATACCCTTGCGGCAGCAGGAAGCGGCGGTGTGTATTCCACGCCTGCAGATATGCAAAAGTGGATGCAGCAGTTTTTATCCACGGATAATAACCTACGTAAAGCGACTGCAGCCCGCGAGCAGGGTATTTTCTTCCCGCGTGAAAAGCTGTTAGATGCCAAAGGGATGGACGTGGCAGGTTATGCTGATGGTCTAGGTCTTGGCTGGGTTTATATGAAGCCTAAAAACGGTATCCCGGGGATCTACCAGAAAACTGGCGGCGGCGGTGGATTTAATACCTATATGGCGATGATCCCACAGCAAAATATTGCGGTATTCGTGGTGATGACCCGTAAAGAGGGTAGTAAGTTCAGTAAGTTAACCGCCGGTGTGAATGATATGGTTGCTTCGTTATCGTCTAACCATGCGTATGGGAAAAATTGAAAGGGTACCGCCGACGCGATTAATGCACTGGCGAGTTATACCCCTACCCTAAAACGCGGATTTGTGCGCCTACTGACATTTATCGTGACAACTGCCTGAGCCCTTCAGGCAGTTTGTTACTCGTCGCTATTTTTGATAGGCGGTTGCTTTTTATGCAATATTTTAGTATGACCTTTCGCTACTCTTAGGCCTTATCACTCATTATTGACAAAGGAACTAAGATGAAAATTATCCCGCTTTCCGCTCATAACATATTACGTCCCAGCTCCGTAAAATCAGGAACGAACACTGTTTCTGAATTAGTACAGCAACTCAGAAATGTATTTAATCATCAAAAAGCCTTTCCACCGCCTGAAGAACCAGACTATGTCGAAATAGATCTTTTAAGACTGGTTAATGAGAAAGCGGATGATCCGGACATTGAAGCAACCGCTGAGTATAAAAAACTATTAGCAGATACCAGGAACGAAGCAAAGCAATCATTCATCCAAGAAACCTGGAGAAATACTTACAGGATTAGAAAATCATACAGTGCAAATGGCGGTTCTTTCTCTTATGCACAACAGATTGCCAACAAAAGTGGAAAAAACGTGATTGGCATTATCGGTGAATATACCTCTCAGACGGAACAAAAAAGGATCCAGCAAGTATTATTTAAGCCACAAGGAAAAATTCAATCGATGCTGAGTAATTTCGGTAATTTTATCCTCAGCATAAAGTGAGTATGGTCTTGATATGAAGACTTGCCGTCGACAATAAAAAAGGCTGTAAAATCATTCGATTCTACAGCCTTTTTTCAATTTAAAGGGAATGGACTATTTTCGTTTAACTAACAAGAAGATACTCACACCCAAGAACAAGACACTCGGCAGCGCAGCCGCAAGCACTGGCGGAATGGAATAGACCAAACTCCAGTTACCAAAGCCTTGGTTTAAGATGTAGAACAAGAAGCCGCCCACAATCCCTGAAATCACACGCACGCCCATCGGCACCGTACGCAGAGGTCCGAAGATAAAGGAAACCGCCATCAACATCATGACTGCCGCAGAAAGTGGCGCTAGGATTTTTTGCCACATACTCAGCTGATAAACCGAAGCGACTTGCCCGCTTTCTTTCAAATAAGTGATGTACTGATACAGACCGCGAATTGAAAGAGAATCCGCATTCAGGGAAACAATCCCTAATTTTTCCGGTGTTAGATTGGTTTTCCAGTCATAGGTTAAACGCTGTGAACCGGTAATTTTTTGCTGGCTACCCAAGATAGATTCTTGAACTTGAGATAACACCCACAGTTTTTTATCTGCATCATAAGTTCCGCGAGCGGCAAACATCACTGACTCTAATTTGCGATGATCATCGAAGCGATAAATAGAAACATCTTGGATGGTGCTAGCATCTTTAATACGTTGTATATAGATAAAGTCATGAGCATCTTTCGCCCACATACCTGAATCCGTCACCACCAAAGAGCTACCAACAATTTTTTCTGCACGGTAGTTACGCGCCCACTGCTCGCCCGCAGGTGCAATCCACTCTCCCATGATCATCGTCACGATAACCAATGGAATCGCTGTTTTCATCACCGACATCGCAATTTGCAAACGGGTAAAACCCGACGCTTGCATTACCACCAGTTCACTGCGGGAAGCTAACGCGCCTAATCCCAACAATGCGCCCAATAATGCCGCCATTGGGAAGAAAATATCGATATCTTTGGGAACGGTTAATAAGGTGAAAACCCCTGCGCTCATCGCCGTGTAATCACCGTCACCCACTTTGCGAAGCTGCTCGACAAATTTGATAATCCCTGAAAGGGAAACCAACAAAAACAGCGTCATCAAAATCGAATTGAGGATGGTTCGGCCGATATACCTATCTAAAACACCAAACATCAGGCAACCCCTCTGGTCAACTTAGCACGCATTTTGCGCATTGGTACGGTATCCCATAAATTCAGTATTACTGCTAACAACAAGTAACCGAAGTTAACCGCCCACATTGCATATTTAGGGTCGACATCCCCCTTATCCGCGCTATTACGTAATGTACTTTGTAATAAGAAGAAAATCAGGTACAGCAGCATGGCTGGGATCATGCTGAGCACGCGCCCTTGACGAGGGTTCACTTCACTCAGCGGCACTACCATCAACGCCATCACGACCACAGAGAATACAATGGTTAGACGCCAGTGGAATTCAGCATTGACCTCAGGATTACTTTCATTCCACAGCTGCATCATGGTTTTTTGTTCCACTTTATCCGTACTGACATCCGTGGCTTTATGGTCAACAACGGCTTGGTAATTCACGAAGTCGGTGATGCGGAAATCTCGCAGCATTGCCGTGCCTTCGTAGCGAGTACCTTGGTCTAGCACCACCATCTGGCGGCCATATTCGTCTTCTTTCATATAACCGCTATCCGCAACCACAACGGAAGGACGCTGCTCATTGGCAGTACGCAGCTGAGCTAAGAAAACATTTTTAAAATCATTGCCTTTGACTTCACCGATGTACAACACAAAGTTGCCATCTTTGGTGGTTTTAAACTGCCCTTCCACCATCGCCGCTAAACCGGGGTTGGCTTTTGCATCCGCCAACACTTGCTCTTGATACTGAGATGACCAAGGCAACATCCAAGTAATATTGGCAACAGCGACTAAGGCGGTTAATGCAGCAAGTATCAGCGCCGCTTTCACAAGCACACTTTTACCCAGACCGCAGGCATGCATCACAGTAATTTCGCTTTCTGTGTACAATTTGCTGTAAGTCATCAGTAGCCCAAGAAATAGGCTTAAAGGTAAGATAAGTTGCGCCATCTCCGGCACACCTAATCCTAATAATGGAAGAACTAAATTCGAAGGAATATTCCCCTGAACAGCGGCACCTAAGATGTCGATGGACTTTTGACTAAAAAAGATAAGCAGCAGGACAAAAAGTATCGCCAGCTGGCTTTTCAGGGTTTCCCGAACCAAATATCGAATAATGATCACGCTTATTACGCCTGTGAAAACTTGTCTTTTGGGATGAAAATGGCTAAGTTCGTTCTATGACAGCCATTTACTAAAATATACTCTGGTTTATTGTTTGGCTAGAATGATATAAAAGCATTATCTATACTAAGTGCTATATCGGAATATGCTTAATATAAGCGAAACTAGGTATTTGCTCAATTTAACACAAAGAGTTCATTCTCTATAAGCCAGATCATGCGAAAGGCTAATTTTAACTGGAGCATCGACCTTTGTCTTTAAGATTCAGGAGAACGCATGGAGTTTAGTGTAAAAAGTGGTAGCCCGGAAAAACAACGTAGTGCTTGTATCGTTGTCGGAGTCTTTGAACCACGCCGTCTGTCCCCTATCGCTGAACAGCTGGACAAAATTAGTGACGGATATATCAGCGCCCTGCTGCGCCGCGGTGAGCTTGAAGGTAAAGTAGGTCAATCCTTGCTGCTGCATCATGTGCCTAACGTTCTATCTGAGCGTATTTTACTGATCGGTTGCGGTAAAGAACGTGAACTCGATGAGCGTCAATTTAAACAAATCATTCAGAAAACGATCAGTACTCTGAATGAGACTGGCTCAATGGAAGCCGTTTGTTTCTTGACTGAGTTACATGTAAAAGGTCGCAATAACTACTGGAAAGTTCGCCAAGCAGTTGAAACAGCGAAAGAATCCCTGTATGTCTTCGACCAGCTGAAAAGCAACAAAACTGAACACCGCCGTCCACTGCGTAAACTGGTCTTCAATGTACCAACACGCCGTGAACTCACTAGCGGTGAACGTGCTATCGCCCACGGTTTAGCTATCGCCTCTGGCGTTAAAGCGGCTAAAGACTTGGGGAATATGCCGCCAAATATCTGTAACGCTGGCTATTTAGCATCACAAGCTCGTCAACTGGCAGACATTTCTGACAGCAAACTGACCACTCGCGTAATCGGCGAAGAGCAAATGAAAGAGCTGGGCATGAATGCGTACTTAGCGGTGGGTCAAGGTTCTCAAAATGAATCTCTGATGTCCATCATGGAGTACAAAGGCAATCCAGATCCAGAGTGCAAGCCAATTGTCCTCGTCGGTAAAGGTTTAACCTTCGACTCAGGCGGTATTTCCATCAAACCCGCTGATGGCATGGATGAAATGAAATACGACATGTGCGGTGCGGCGACCGTTTACGGCGTCATGCGCTTTATTACTGAGCTGCAACTGCCAATTAACGTCGTCGGTGTACTGGCTGGCTGTGAAAACATGCCGGGTGGACACGCATATCGTCCAGGTGACGTCCTAACCACCATGTCTGGCCAAACTGTTGAAGTGCTGAATACGGATGCGGAAGGTCGTTTAGTTCTGTGTGATACCCTGACTTACGTTGAGCGTTTCGAGCCTGAACTGGTTATCGATATCGCCACATTAACAGGCGCATGTGTGATTGCCTTAGGTAGCCACTACACTGGGTTGATGTCTAACCATAACCCACTGGCTCACGAGCTGTTAAATGCTTCTGAGCAAGCTGGCGACCGTGCTTGGCGCTTACCGTTAGCTGACGAATACTATGAACAAATCAGCTCTAACTTTGCTGATTTAGCAAACACAGGTGGTCGTCCGGGTGGTGCAATTACCGCAGGCTGCTTCTTAGCACGCTTTACGGGTAAATATAACTGGGCACACTTGGACATCGCCGGTACTGCATGGCGTTCAGGCAAAGCTAAAGGAGCAACCGGTCGTCCGGTTTCTATGTTAGCTCAGTTCTTACTGAACCGCGCTGGTTTAAATGGTGACGAGTAATTTCGATTACGATTAAAAATCGCCATTGATTAAGTTGTAATTATAATATCCCGATGAGCAGGTTCTGCGATTCGGGATATTGTTTTTAAGCAACAAGCAGTTAGGTCACACTTACCACTCCATTTTGAGGCTGTGGTAAAAACGAGTATAATTCAGCGCAGATTTAATCTTGCTTTAGGTCAGCGAAAGAATACAACCAACACTCCTGCAAATTGATGGGTAGCAACTCGCGATATACCCTAGATAATTCAGTTTGTAGGTAGGCGGCAAGTAATTGAGACCTTGGGAGCATACATAAGTATGTGACCGAGGCGAAAGAGCGCAGCCAACACCCCTACAAATTGAAGTATAACGGGTAGACCCTAGATAATTCAGTTTGTAGGTAGGCGGCAAGTAATTGAGACCTTGGGAGCATACATAAGTATGTGACCGAGGCGAGAGAGCGCAGCCAACACCCCTACAAATTGAAGTATGACGGGTACAGACGGGTATATGAAAAAAGGTACGTTTTACCAACTCCAACAGCCCTCCCCACAAGCGGAATACGAAGCCCACGAATGGCTCGCTTGTGAACTTGCTGCACAAGCGTGGCGCAACGGAAAACGCATTCTGATTGCCTGCGAGGATCAGTTGCAAGCTGAAAAAATGGATGAGGCGCTTTGGCAACGGGATCCTCACCAGTTTGTACCCCACAATTTGGCGGGGGAAGGCCCTCGTTATGGTTCGCCGATCGAAATTTGTTGGCCAAATAAACGCGGCAATACACCTCGCGATATCCTGATTAATTTACAAAGCCAATTCGCAGATTTTGCAACGGCTTTCCATGAAGTGATAGACTTCGTGCCTATCGATGAAACTTTAAAACAGTTGGCGCGTGACCGGTATAAAACTTACCGGAGCGTCGGCTTCAATTTGACCATGGCGACGCCGCCAACTTACTGAACACAAAGATAAAAATGGAAAAGAAACCAGACAACGCAATGATCGAGCCATCCCTCGACAAAACTTATAACCCAGCGGAAATCGAACAGTCCCTGTATACCCACTGGGAAAAAAACGGTTACTTCCGTCCGAACGGTGATACTTCAAAAGACAGTTTCTGCGTCGTGATCCCACCGCCGAACGTCACAGGTAGCCTGCACATGGGTCACGCCTTCCAACAAACCATTATGGATACCATGATCCGTTACCAGCGTATGCAAGGGAAAAACACCCTATGGCAGACGGGTACTGACCACGCGGGTATCGCAACTCAAATGGTGGTTGAGCGTAAAATTGCGGCTGAAGAAGGTAAAAACCGCCATGACTACGGTCGTGATGCGTTCATCGACAAAATCTGGGAATGGAAAGCGGAATCTGGCGGCACTATCTCTCAACAAATGCGCCGTTTAGGTGACTCTGTTGACTGGGATCGCGAGCGCTTCACCATGGACGAAGGCTTATCTAAAGCCGTTAAAGAAGCTTTCGTTCGTATGTACAAAGAAAACTTAATCTATCGCGGCAAGCGTCTGGTTAACTGGGATCCGAAACTGCACACCGCAATTTCTGATCTGGAAGTTGAAAACCGCGAAGTTAAAGGTTCTATGTGGCACCTGCGTTATCCGCTGGCTGACGGCGCGAAAACTGCTGAAGGGAAAGACTATTTAGTGGTTGCGACCACGCGCCCAGAAACCATGCTGGGTGATACCGGTGTGGCCGTTAACCCTGAAGATCCACGTTATAAGGATTTAATTGGCAAAGAAATTATCCTGCCAATCATCAATCGCCGTATTCCAATCGTAGGTGATGAACACGCCGATATGGAAAAAGGTACCGGCTGTGTGAAAATTACCCCAGCCCATGACTTCAACGACTACGAAGTGGGTAAACGTCACCAACTGACCATGATCAACATGATGGACTTAGATGGTAACGTTCGTAACGAAGCGGAAGTGTTCGACACTAACGGCAACCCTTGCACCGATTACAGCAGCGAAATTCCAGAAGCCTACCGTGGCATGGAGCGTTTCGCAGCACGTAAAGCTATCGTCGCTGAATTTGAACAATTAGGTTTACTGGTTGAAGTCAAACCTCACGATTTAACCGTACCTTACGGTGACCGTGGCGGCGTAGTTATCGAGCCAATGCTGACTGACCAATGGTACGTGCGTACCGCGCCTTTAGCGAAAGACGCTATCAAAGCCGTTGAAGATGGTCGCATTCAATTCGTTCCGCGCCAATACGAAAACATGTATTTCTCTTGGATGCGTGATATCCAAGACTGGTGTATTTCTCGTCAATTATGGTGGGGTCACCGTATTCCAGCTTGGTATGACGACAAAGGCAATGTTTACGTGGGTCGTGATGAAGACGAAGTTCGCCGCGAAAACAACTTAGGTGCCGATGTAGCACTGCGCCAAGATGACGACGTATTAGATACATGGTTCTCTTCCGGTCTGTGGACATTCTCAACCTTAGGCTGGCCAGAAAATACCGATGCACTGAAAACTTTCCATCCAACGGATGTATTAGTCAGTGGCTTCGATATTATTTTCTTCTGGATTGCCCGTATGATCATGATGACCATGCATTTCATCAAAGATGAAAATGGCGAACCTCAAGTTCCGTTTAAAACCGTGTACATGACAGGTCTGATCCGCGATGAAGAAGGTCAGAAAATGTCTAAATCCAAAGGGAACGTTATCGACCCACTGGATATGATCGACGGTATTTCATTGGAAGCCTTACTGGAAAAACGTACTGGCAACATGATGCAGCCACAACTGGCTGAGAAAATTGCTAAGCGTACTCGTAAAGAGTATCCAGACGGCATTGAAGCACACGGTACTGATGCCCTGCGCTTTACCTTAGCGGCACTGGCATCAACGGGTCGCGATATCAACTGGGATATGAAGCGTCTGTCCGGTTACCGTAACTTCTGTAATAAATTATGGAATGCGAGCCGCTTCGTTCTGATGAACACCGAAGGTCAAGATTGCGGTCAAAACGGCGGCGAAATGAGCTTCTCATTGGCTGATCGCTGGATCATGGCGCAGTTCAACCAAACCGTGAAAGCGTACCGTGAAGCGTTAGATACTCACCGTTACGATATCGCAG
This sequence comes from Providencia sp. PROV202, assembly GCF_028479565.1. Classification (NCBI taxonomy): domain Bacteria; kingdom Pseudomonadati; phylum Pseudomonadota; class Gammaproteobacteria; order Enterobacterales; family Morganellaceae; genus Providencia; species Providencia sp. PROV202. The sequence goes on from NZ_JAMPNV010000024.1 coordinate 45,929, forward strand.
CGGGTATTCTGTATGATTTCACCTGGAATGAATTCTGTGACTGGTACTTAGAGCTGTCTAAACCTGCGGTTCATAAAGGTAATGAAGCCCAAGTTCGTGCGGCGCGTTTCACCCTGATTGAAGTACTAGAAGGCTTACTGCGTCTGGCTCACCCAATCATTCCATTTATTACCGAAACCATCTGGCAGCGCGTGAAAGTGGTGAAAGGGATTGAAGCTGACACCATCATGCTGCAAGCGTTCCCAGAGTTCGATGCCGCGAAAGTGGATGAGCTGGCACTGAGCGATTTAGAGTGGATCAAAGAGACCATTGTTGCTGTCCGTAATATTCGTGCAGAAATGAATATCGCGCCGGGTAAACCATTGGATGTGATGCTGCGTAGCACCTCTGCGGATGTGGCTCGCCGTGTGACTGAGAACGAAAACTTCCTTCGTTCAATGGCGCGCTTAGCAAGCATTCGCGTGCTGGCTGAAGGCGAAGAAGCCCCAGTTTCTGTGACTAAATTAGTCGCAGGCGCTGAAGTACTGATCCCAATGGCAGGTCTGGTTGATAAAGACGCTGAGCTAGCTCGTTTAGATAAAGAGCTGGAAAAAGTGGTAAAAGAAATTGATACCATTGAAAGCAAGCTGGCAAACGAAGGCTTTGTAAGCCGTGCCCCTGCTGCCGTGGTTGAGAAAGAGCGCGCGCGTTTAGCGGAAAATATCGAAGCGAAAGCGAAGATTGAAGCGCAAAAAGTGACTATCGCCTCTTTATAATCATTACGCTTTAAATCTCTAGCCCTGACTCGTCGCCGATGAGTTAGGGCTTTTTTGTATTCTGAGTATTGAAAAGCCTAGGAAGATACTCAATATCATAAATATTGCACCAGTAAATAGTGCAATTAAAAATATAAATAATACAAATAGAAAGAGATATTCTTATGACAACAAACACAACCTCAACCGTTCAAGTTCGTTTAATTCAACCTCAAGATAACCCAGGGATCGCCGCTGTTATTCGTGAGGTTTCCGCTGAACATGGGCTAACCGCAGATAAAGGTTTCGCAGTTGCGGATCCTATTTTAGACACGCTGTATGACGTGTATAGCAAGCCACGCAGCGCATATTGGGTGGTGGAAATGGACGGTAAAGTGGTTGGCGGTGGCGGCATTTCACAAGTCGCCGGTGGTGATGAACACACCGCTGAATTACAGAAAATGTATCTCTCTTCTGTGCTGCGCGGAAAAGGTTTAGCCAAGCAAATCGTCTTAATGTCTTTGGAATTCGCTAAGCAGCAAGGCTATACCCGCTGTTACTTAGAAACCACCAAAGAGCTACAAGCCGCTATTAAATTGTATGAAAAGCTGGGTTTCGATTTTATCGACGAGCCATTAGGCAATACAGGTCATAGTGACTGCGAAATTCGTATGCTAAAAGCCCTGTAATGCTCATTAATTATGTGATGCAAGAGCTAGCAGACTGATATAAAAACAAAAAAGCACTGACGATATTCTCAATCAGTGCTTTCTTATCTTTCAATCCAGCGGTATTACCGTGTATTGAAATTTGAAGGATCAATTAGTGAACGCGATTTTCGGACTCATCGTCCCCTTCGTCGTCGCCCTCTTCATCATCGTATTCTGCGTCTGGATCTTCAAAATAGGTGCCCCAACCATCGTAGTTCACACCGATTTTTTCTGCTAACTTCATTAACTGCTCAACTTGCGCGTCGATCAGTTCTGCATTTAAGGCACTTTCGCTGATCACATCGCAACACATCAGGGTTTCACCGGTTTCAATTTCCAGTTCTTCCGCATCAGTCACTTCATAACCCAGTTTGAATGCTTCAACAGCCGCTTTTTCTAACAATTCAAAATTGTCCGCAGAGAAGTGATGCTCAATCGCGTACAGTGCATCAGGATCACTTCCATCTTCCAGTAACTCTTCAATGATCAGGCGAGTTTCTTCGTACTGCGCATCAAATTCAGCTTTATCTACCATCTCCACACCCCTTGTTCCGTGGTATTAGTCTCCGGCTCATTCTCCCATAGGGTCGAAGGTGAAACCATACCTAATAAGATAATTTCTTTTGCATGAGGGGTTGATTTTGAATTTTTATGAATATAAATTGAATATTAATTCAATTATAAAAGGCTGTAATTTATGAATCCCCTATATGGAAAGCATTTTTTAAGATTACTAGATTTTACCTCTAACGATATTCATGCATTATTAAAACTCTCCACTTGGCTAAAATCAGCCAAAAAATCTGGTACTGAGCCACCTTTATTAGCCGGTAAGAATTTTGCGCTGATCTTCGAGAAAGATTCCACACGGACGCGCTGCGCATTTGAAGTCGGCGCTTTCGACCAAGGGGCAAGAGTTACCTATCTTGGGCCATCCGGTAGCCAAATCGGGCACAAGGAGACCATGAAAGACACCGCCAGAGTATTGGGTCGGATGTACGATGGCGTGCAATATCGGGGTTATGCACAAAGCACCGTCGAAACATTAGCTCAGCATGCGGGAGTGCCTGTCTGGAATGGATTAACTAACGAATTCCATCCCACACAGTTATTAGCCGACCTACTCACCATCCAAGAACATAAACCGAATACACCGCTTTCTGACATCAAGTTCGCCTACCTCGGGGATGCACGCAATAACATGGGAAACTCAATGTTAGAAGCAGCGGCATTAACAGGCATGGAGCTGCGTTTAGTGGCACCAAAAAGCTGCTGGCCAGAGGCTGAATTAGTTACAGAGTGCCAGAAAATCGCTAAAACCACTGGCGGAAAAATCATTCTGACGGAAAACGTGGCAGAAGGCGTTAAAGACGCAGATTTTCTGTATACCGATGTGTGGGTTTCGATGGGAGAACCTAAAGAAGTCTGGGCGCAACGCATTGCTTTAATGAAACCGTACCAAGTGAATATGGACGTGATCAAACTGACGGGTAACCCAGACGTGAAATTCTTACACTGCCTGCCGGCATTTCATAATGAAGACACGACATTAGGCGCTCAGCTTGCCAAAGAGTTTAATCTTTATGGTGGACTGGAAGTGACGGAAGAGGTGTTTGAATCCCCTTACAGCATCGTCTTCGACCAAGCGGAAAACCGCCTGCATACCATTAAAGCAGTGATGGTAGCGACAATTGCGCCTGAATTACCGATAAATATATTCTAAATCTACCGACCAAGTAGGCAGGCGCCCCTACTTGATCAGTTTGAATATTGATGTCTAGCTACGGCGTTTCGCCTTTTGCCAATTTTGCGTTGATTTCGTCAATCACACGAGGAAGATCCGCTAGCGTATCAATCACATAATGGGCGCCCGCCGCATACAGTTTGTTCGCAGCTTGCTGACGTAATGGCGCAATTTCTTCTTGGCTCATGCCTTGATATTCATCCCATGTTTTACCGAATTCATTACCCGAAATAGCGAGCCCAATACTCCACATTCCCGCATTGCGCCCCTCTTCAATTCCCGGCACCGCATCATCCACCTTCACACAATGGGAGACGGAATTAACCGCCAGTTTAATCACATTTTGCAGCGCCATCCACGGCCCTGGACGTCCGCCAGCCGCTAAATCATCGCTCGCAATCCAGTAATCGGGCTGATACCCCAATGTTGCCGCCGCTGGAACCAACTTTTCCATTACCGCCCTAGGGTAACCTGAACAAGAACCTATTTTAATCCCCTGCTCACGCAACGTTGCAATGGTGCTAACAACCCCAACAATCGGCGCTGCAAAATCAACCACTTTGGCAATCTGTAATGGCATAAACGTTTGGTAGATAGCATCGATATCTTCGCTGGTCATTGAGCGCTCAAACCTTGCCTGCCACATGGCATCAATCTCTGGTAATTTTCCTAATACTTCAATATGTTGCCATTTACCTAACCCCATAGGGATACGGGCTTGTGCCAGTGTAATATCAATCTCAAATGCGGCTTTAAATGCTTCAATAAAAATCTGAGTCGGTGCAAAAGAGCCAAAATCGACCGTCGTTCCCGCCCAATCCAAAATAACAGCTTCAATACGGTTCATGATTAATCCTTATTTTTACAATACGTTATTTTGCTAATGCCTTATTTTTCCAATACATCGCATTCTTAATTGCCACCAATAGCGCATCAATATTGTGTGGATACACTTCCCCAATATTGCCAATGCGGAAGCAATCGCTCTTTGAAACCTTACCCGGATAGATCACAAACCCTTGGGCTTTGAGCTGCTGATAAAATTGGTTGAACTGATAATCTTCGGCACCTGGCGAATAAAATGCCGTGATAATCGGCGATTGTTGGCTATCGTCTAATAATGTGCGAAATCCTAACTGACGCATACCGTCCACCAGCTTGCGCTGATTTTGCTGATAACGCTGGAAACGGGCGCTCACGCCACCTTCTTGAGCTAGCTCTTTCAGTGCTTGAGCGAAAGCCAGCACCGTGTGTGTTGGGGAGGTAAAGCGCCATTTTCCATGAAATTGTTCCATGCAGCGCCATTGTGCATACAGATCAAGGGACAACGAACTCGAGCGTCCCGCACATTTTTCCAGTTCGCTGGAACGAGCTATCACAAACCCAAACCCCGGCACTCCTTGGATACATTTGTTTGCAGAGCTGATCAGAAAATCAATATTCAGCGCCCCCACATCCAGAGGGATCCCCCCAAAACTGCTCATCGCATCCACGATATAGCGTTTCTGATAGCGCTTGGCTAATACCGCAACTTCCTCGATGGGGTTCAAAATCCCGGTGGTGGTTTCACAGTGCACCATCGCAATATGGCTGATTTGGCTATCTTGCTGTAGAAGCTGCTCAATCACTGCCACATCAGGCTTAGCCACTTCACCGCAATCATAAACATGGTGTGAAATGCCCATTAGCTGCGCCATTTCTGCCATTCGGGCGCCATAAGCGCCATTGCTGACAATCAGGATTTTATCTTGCGGTGCGAGTACCGAGCCCAGCGTCGCTTCTACGGCGTAGCTACCACTCCCTTGGAGTAACACACTGGTATACCCCGCTTGGGTTGTCGCCAATTCCACCAGCTGTTGGCGAATACGTTGCACTACCCCTAAGTTGTAATCATCGTCCCATGTGCAGCTATCAAACAGCATGGCCTCTTTCACAGTTTGTGACGTGGTCAAAGGTCCCGGTGTTAACAGCAGATATTGATTCATTGTCATTTAAATTCACCATTGGTCTATACCAGATTGATATTATAATGACGGCAGATGAACAAGAAGGTCAAAGGAAAAGACGCCCTGCAACAAAAAATTCATATTGACGTGTATAATGGATAAAAAATTTTGCGACGAAAAACGGATACATTATCGATGGATGAACAGCCACAGTACCTTCTTATCAAAGCGCAATTACAAGCAAGAATTCAGAACGGCGCGCTGAAAAGTGGCGATAAACTGCCCTCTGAACGCGAACTGTGTGCCATCTTCAATACCACGCGCGTCACTATTCGAGAAAGCTTGGCACAGCTAGAATCTAGCGGCGCAATTTACCGTTCTGAGCGCCGAGGCTGGTTTGTGACGCCCGAGCGTTTATGGCTCGACCCAACGCAAAATACCAACTTCCATAAGCTGTGTTTAGAGCAAGGCCGCCAGCCCAAAACCAAGTTGTTAGAAGGGAAGGTCGTCACCGTGCCTATCGAAGCCATGACGCCACTGCAATTGCAGCCTTTCGAACAAATTTACCTACTCACTCGTCTGCGTTATGCGGACGACCGCGCCGTTTGCTACAGCGAAAACCACTGTCTTCCCGCTCGCGTACCGGAGCTATTAAGCCATGATTTGAATGGCAGCCTCACCGAAGTGTATGAGCAGCAATATGATTTGATTTATACCAGTATGCATTTATCGTTTTATCCCACCGCCATGCCACCACAGGCGGCCAGCGCATTAGGGGTTACAGTCGGTCGCCCAGCCCTGCTGTTGCAACGTTTAAACTACGATCAGCACGGGCGAATTTTGGATTATGATGTGGAATATTGGCGTCATGACAGCCTGCGTATTGAGGTCGATACCCTCTAACTTTCACTTCAAAAATAAATTTTTGCTTTCTCGGTAGATTTCATTTTTCTGTCACATAAACCCGTTAGCGTAAAAACACTGGTATATACCAGATAACTTTAACGACTCACTGGAGATCTGGAGATGAAACGTAAAATGAAGCCTACCCCTCTTGCCGTATTACTCCTTGCCGCCCTAGGTTCGACCTCGGTTTTTGCCGCCCCTGTCGTCACGGTTTACTCCGCAGATGGTCTCCATGATGGCAATAACAGCTGGTATCAGGCTCAATTTGATGCCTTTACTCAGCAAACAGGGATTAAAGTACAGTACGTCGAAGGCGGCTCCGGTGCCATCGTTGAGCGTTTAGCCAAAGAGCGCACTAACCCACAAGCGGATGTGCTCGTCACCGTTCCCCCGTTTATCCAACGTGCGGCCAAAACCGAATTACTGGCAAAATTCACACCGGATGCCGCGGTAAGTATTCCTAACTCAACGGAGTACTACACCCCCATCGTCAATAACTACCTGACCTTTATCTATAACGACAAACTGCTAAAAGCCCCTCCAGCAACGTGGAATGAACTCCTCGACGCCCGTTTTAAAAATAAACTGCAATACTCCACACCAGGGCAAGCGGGAGATGGCACTGCCGTCATGCTTCAAGTGTTCCATAGCTTCGGTGGCAAAGAGGCCGGTTTTGATTACCTCGGTAAATTACAAGCCAACAACGTCGGTCCATCCGCCTCAACAGGGAAATTAACTGCGTTAGTGAACAAAGGTGAGCTGTACGTGGCAAACGGTGATTTGCAGATGAACCTTTCCCAAATGGAACGCAATCCGAACGTGAAAATCTTTTGGCCAGCCGATGAAAAAGGCGAACGCAGCGCGCTGATTCTGCCTTATGTGGTTGGCTTAGTGAATAACGGCCCTGAAACTGAAAATGGCAAAAAACTGATTAATTTCCTGTTAGACAAACAAGCCCAAAGTCACGTTAGTGAACTGTCATGGGGGATGCCAGTACGCTCAGATTTGACGCCAAACGATCCGCAATTCCACAAAGCCACTGAAACCCTCAAAGGCGTCAAAACATGGCAACCGAATTGGGACGAGGTTGAAGTGTCTCTTTCGAACGATATTACCCGTTGGCACAAAGTGACTGAAAGCGAGTAAGTGAGTTATGTTGATGAAAAGAAAGACAGAAACACCAAGCCAGCGCACTGATCACTCAGGCATTGTGCTGGAATCTTTGCGGGTTTCTTACCATAACAATGTGGTGCTTAAGCCGTTATCCCTGACCATTGAGCCCGGTGAAATACTGGTGCTCATTGGGCCTTCCGGTTCAGGGAAAACCACCGTGTTACGGTCAATTGCAGGCTTTGCACAACCAGACAGCGGACGCATTTTAATGGGTGATACGGATATCACCCACCACCCCCCGTATCAGCGGGGGCTGGGCATGGTCGTACAGAACTACGCCCTCTTCCCGCATATGAAAGTGGAAGATAATGTCGCCTTTGGCTTACGCGCCCAAAAACAGCCTAAAGCGCTGATCAAAGAGCGCGTGGCAGAGGCATTACACATCGTAGGAATGAGCGACTATGCCACCCGTTACCCGCATCAATTATCCGGTGGTCAACAACAGCGCGTCGCCATCGCCCGTGCCATAGCCGTTCGCCCACGAGTACTTTTGCTCGATGAGCCGCTATCAGCCCTCGATGCCCAAATTCGTCATAATATGGTGGAAGAGATTGCAAGGCTACACCGCGAATTGCCTGAGCTAACCATTTTATACGTCACCCATGACCAAACTGAAGCCCTCGCTCTGGGGGATAAAATTGGTATCATGAAAGATGGCTATTTGGTGGCCCACGGAGAGAAAAACGCCCTTTACCATCGCCCGCCTAACCGCTTTGCCGCCGAGTTTTTAGGGCGTGCCAATATTCTGTCGGCAACCGCCTTGGGCTTTTCCTCCGTACCTGCCCAAGTCAGTGTGAGCTGTGGCGGAACGCTAATTGAAGCGCAAACCCAAGGAATGCAGCACAATAGCCACAAATTAATCTGTATTCGCCCGCAGCATATTAGCCTCACCCCACGTACAGATACCTCAAACCAATTACACGCTACCTTGCAGTCCATCCGTTGGCAGGGGGATATTACCCACTTATTGTGTGATGTGGCAGGGGAAAAGGTGACGGTCGCTGTCACCCATTTATCCCCGTTACCGCAAGCTGGCGATAAACTCACGCTGTGGTTTTCTCCCACTGATACTGTGTTGATTGAGGAATAATATGTCGGCTATCAACCTGTCTAAGCCATCATCCATAAACCTAAAACCGTTTTATTGGATAGCGCCACCGCTGCTCGTTCTAGCGACGTTATTTTTTTACCCGCTGATGCTGATTAGCGAGCAAGCCATTCAAAGCCCCACGGGTGGCGTAAGCTTAGAAACGTTCTGGCAAGTCGTTGAGTCAAAAAGGTTTATTAGTGGTTTATTCAATACACTACACATCGCCTTTTTTGCCACTCTCGGCTGCTTAGTGCTTGGTTCGGTTCTATCCCTGATTCTGGTGTTTATTCCTTTTCCTGGAAGCCGTTTTATTACCCAAGTCATTGATACCTTTATCGCGCTGCCGACGTTTCTGATCACGCTCGCGTTTACCTTTATTTATGGTTCGGCGGGGTTACTTAATGGCACCTTAATGGCGCTGTTTGATTTTGAGCTGCCCCCTGTGGACTTTTTGTACTCGATTAATGGCGTGATTTTGGCAGAGATCACCGTGTTTACTCCACTTATTATGCGCCCACTCATGGCTGCACTACGCCAAATCGATAAGAGCCAGTTAGAAGCCGCCAGTATTTTAGGGGCACACCCTGCCCGCGTGATAAGCCAAGTGATTTTTCCGGCGGCGCTTCCTGCATTACTTGCAGGTGGCAGCTTGTGTTTGCTTCTGACCACCAACGAATTTGGCATCGTGCTGTTTATCGGAGCAAAAGGGGTAAATACCTTGCCGATGATGGTTTACAGCAAAGCGATTCTAGAATCTGATTACAGCGTCGCGTGCATGATAGCGCTGATTAATATACTGCTGTCTGTGGGGCTATTTAGCCTGTATCGCATGGCAACAACCCGTTTTGGAGTGAAAAAATAACCATGTTAATCTGGTCTAAAACTGGGCGAGCCATTTCAACCGCTATCGCCATCACGCTGTTTTCTTGCCTGTTCTTGCTGCCATTAGTGATGATTTTAATGTCCAGCTTTAGCCGACAATGGAACGGTATTTTACCCTCCGGCTTTACCTTCGAACATTTTGTAAATGCGTTTCAAGGACCTGCATGGGAAGCGATTTTGTCCAGCCTGATTATTGGCTTTTGCGCCAGTCTATTCGCACTGTTTTGCGGTCTGTGGGCAGCCCTTGCCTTACGTCGCCATAGTGCGAGAGTGCAAAAATATCTGGGTATCGCATTCTACTTACCTAGCGCCATTCCGTCTGTTTCTATCGGTTTAGGGATCTTAGTAGCATTTAGCCAAGGCTATTTACAGATGAACGGCACCTTTTGGATTGTGTTTTCTGCTCATTTTGTTCTGATTTCCGCATTCACGTTTAGCAATGTATCCACTGGATTAACCCGTATTTCCGCAGATGTTGAAAATGTGGCATTCAGTTTAGGGGCTTCTCCGTGGTATCGCTTGTGCCATGTCACCCTACCGCTGTTGATGCCATGGATGATTTCAGCGCTAGCACTGAGCCTGTCCTTATCCCTCGGCGAGTTGGGCGCCACAATGATGCTGTATCCCCCAGGTTGGGCGACATTGCCAGTGTCCATTTTCAGCCTGACCGACCGCGGAAATATCGCCGATGGCTCTGCCTTGACTATCGTCCTCGTCGCTATCACGCTGTTATTAATGATGAAGTTGGAGAGAGTGGCAAAGAGATTGGGGCAGAGGTAAGGTAAAGTGCTCTTAGTTGATGCAAAGGTGCATTAAATACCAGCAATTTCTCAATGTTAACAAAAAGCATGCGATAGCAGTCAATAAATGTTAACTTAACCGAAATTTATTAATTTAGCATTAGTTAATTATTTATTTCATGGAGTAGAAATCGCATGGATCAGCCCTCTAAATCAGAAGGATGCAATTTTTGTCAGCGTCGAGGATTGCCTATCTTACCTGTTCGTCCAGCCATTATGTCGCAACAAGATGTTCTCCCTGTTATGCCCAATCATATTCAGGCTCCCGTTCTTGCTCAAGGTGAAACTGCTTATACATTAAGGTTATTACGCCCAGGATATCTCAATATTTGGGATGAAAGGGGAAATTCATGGATTAACTATTTTGTCACCGAG
>NZ_JAMPNV010000025.1:0-37535 GCF_028479565.1 Providencia sp. PROV202
CCCTTTTTTTAAGATTTTTTACGGTTTTTAGTTCAACTGCTGCATTCCACAGCAAAACCCCTATTTATACTCACTTACACACAGATTTATCCACAGACTGAAAAAATAGTGAAAATAGTTCGCGCATTACGCAAACGTTTGCGCTACAATTGGCGCGAAAATTCGGCATTGATTTTATTTTGATGCTCTGAAATTGTTAGTGACTTATATATAGATATTGCTTCTTTATCCAAATCCAAGGGATCTATCTCATGCAACAGCTTCGTCCTATTCGCCGTGCCCTGCTTAGTGTGTCTGATAAAACAGGGGTTGTTGAATTCGCTAAGGCGCTTTCTCACCGTGGTGTTGAACTGCTTTCTACCGGTGGAACCGCTAAATTACTAGCAGAGCAAGGCCTTAAGGTCACTGAAGTTTCAGATTACACAGGTTTTCCTGAAATGATGGATGGTCGAGTTAAGACTTTGCACCCGAAAGTTCACGGTGGGATCTTAGGTCGTCGCGGTAAAGATGATGCCATCATGCAGCAGCATGACATTGCACCTATTGATATGGTGGTTGTAAACCTTTATCCATTTGCTCAAACCGTCGCAAAACCAAACTGCACATTAGAAGATGCTGTTGAGAATATCGATATTGGCGGTCCAACGATGGTTCGCTCCGCAGCCAAGAACCATAAAGACGTGGCTATCGTGGTTAACAGTAATGACTATGACAAAATCATCGAAGAGATGGATAACCACGAAAACTCCCTGAACTGGTCAACACGTTTTGACTTAGCCATTAAAGCATTTGAGCACACCGCAGCTTATGACAGCATGATTGCTAACTACTTTGGTGAACTGGTCGCGCCATATCACGGTGATACTACTCAGCCATCAGGTCGTTTCCCTCGTACCCTGAATTTAAACTTCATTAAGAAGCAAGATATGCGCTATGGCGAAAACAGCCATCAAGATGCCGCTTTCTATATAGAAGAAAATCCAAAAGAAGCGTCGATTGCCACTGCGAACCAAATTCAAGGTAAAGCACTTTCTTATAATAATATCGCAGACACTGATGCCGCTCTTGAGTGTGTTAAATCTTTCGATGAGCCTGCCTGCGTTATTGTTAAGCATGCTAACCCTTGTGGCATTGCTATTGGTGACAATATCCATACCGCTTATGATAAAGCATTCAAGACTGACCCAACCTCAGCATTCGGTGGCATCATTGCGTTTAACCGCCAATTAGATAAAGCCACCGCAGAAGCCATCATTGAACGCCAATTTGTTGAAGTGATTATTGCCCCTTCTATTGCTGAAGATGCATTACCTTCTTTATCTACCAAGCAAAACGTACGCGTTCTGGTGTGTGGTGAATGGAGCAAGCCAGTTGCAGGTTTAGATTTCAAACGTGTGAATGGCGGTTTATTGGTTCAAGACCGAGACTTAGGTATGGTCGAAGCGGAAGATTTACGCGTCGTGACCACACGCCAGCCAACTGAGCGTGAATTAAAAGATGCGCTGTTCTGCTGGAAAGTGGCTAAATTCGTAAAATCAAATGCGATTGTTTATTCGAAGAATGACATGACTATCGGTATTGGTGCAGGCCAAATGAGCCGTGTGTACTCTGCTAAGATTGCTGGGATCAAAGCCGCTGATGAAGGTTTAGAAGTCGCAGGCTGTGCAATGGCATCCGATGCATTCTTCCCATTCCGCGATGGCATCGATGCAGCTGCCTCTGTAGGCGTTACTTGCGTTATTCAACCAGGTGGATCTATTCGTGATGATGAAGTAATTGCCGCTGCCAATGAACATGGCATCGCAATGATCTTCACTAACATGCGTCATTTCCGTCACTAATTGCTAGGGGTTTCTATGAATATACTGATTATTGGTGGTGGTGGTCGTGAGCACGCTTTAGCATGGAAAGCCGCACAGTCTCCATTAGCAGATAAAGTGTATGTTGCACCGGGTAACGCGGGTACTGCACTGGAACCTGCTCTGGAAAATGTCGATATCTCAGCAACTGACATTGATGGTTTACTGCAATTTGCCAAAGACAAGCAAATCGGTTTAACCATCGTAGGCCCAGAGGCACCATTAGTTATCGGTGTGGTCAATGCATTCAAACAGGCTGGTTTAACCATTTTTGGACCAACTCAAGGTGCTGCGCAGTTAGAAGGTTCTAAAGCGTTCACCAAAGATTTCTTAGCGCGTCACAATATTCCGACTGCAGCTTATGAAAACTTTACGGAAATTGAGCCTGCTTTGGCTTATTTAGATAAAGTCGGCGCACCTATCGTTATCAAAGCTGATGGTTTGGCTGCTGGTAAAGGCGTGATTGTGGCGATGACGCTGCAAGAAGCTAAAGATGCCGTCCATGATATGCTGGCTGGCAATGCATTCGGTGATGCGGGCCATCGCATCGTTATCGAAGAGTTCCTTGATGGCGAAGAAGCAAGTTTCATCGTCATGGTGGATGGCGAGAATGTCATTCCGATGGCAACCAGCCAAGACCATAAACGTGTTGGCGATAGAGATACTGGCTTAAACACTGGCGGTATGGGTGCATATTCCCCAGCGCCAGTGGTGACAGATACGGTTCATCAGCGTGTTATGGAGCAAGTCATTTATCCGACCGTTAAAGGGATGGATCAAGAAGGGAACCGTTACCAAGGTTTCTTATATGCAGGTTTGATGATTGATAAAGCGGGCAATCCGAAAGTTATCGAGTTTAACTGCCGTTTTGGCGACCCAGAAACTCAGCCAATTATGATGCGCTTACAATCTGATTTAGTCGCTCTGTGTTTAGCGGGTGCTAAAGGCGAACTCGCAGGTAAAGATTCCCTGTGGGATGAACGTCCAGCGCTAGGTATCGTGATTGCGGCAGGTGGATATCCAGGTGATTATCGCAATGGTGATGTGATTTCGGGTCTCCCAACCTCAGAAGCGACTGATAGCAAAGTGTTCCATGCAGGTACCAAACTAAACCAAGCAGGTGAGGTCGTCACTGCTGGCGGACGCGTTCTGTGTGTCACTGCGTTAGGTAATGACATCGCAAAAGCCCAAGCTAAAGCGTATGAAGTTGCCAAGACTATCAATTGGTCTGGCAGCTTCTATCGCAACGATATCGGCTACCGTGCCATCGCTCGTATTAAGTAATAGAACAAATAATAGAAGCAAGTAACCCACAAGCTGATAAGAGGAAACTTTTATCAGCTTTTTACTTTTGAATTTTTGCTGTTTACTTTTTGCCTTTGACCTTCACACCACCAATGGCTCTAAGTATTTCGAAGCATAGCTAGGCGGCAAGGTTACTTATGCCCAGGAGCATAGATAACTATATGACTGAGTTAAGTCACCGAAGCCAACAACGCTAGGATTTGAAAGACGACGAGCGGTGACCTACAAAGAATCTTTAGAAGGTTGCCAGCTGCAAAAATTAGTATCCGCCACCATCAAAAGCTGACTCCCCTCTGGCGACTCCAGCCACGCCAAATTCAGCTCTTTCGTCCAGACTTTGGCTCTATCATCTAGCCATTTCTGTGCATACGGTTCGAAAGTAACATCGCGCTTTTCACCATCACAAGTGGTGATTTTACCTTGCTTCCAATACCCTTGATGTAGCTCTACGCCACCCACAATCAGTGCGGTATTAATATTCAAGATACGGTCGGCTTCAAAGCGCCAACGATTAATTTCATCAGAGGAAAGCGGGGTTTTGATATTATTTTGCGCGCGCTGCATAAACACAATTTCATTATCTTTACTAAAGCGCAGTTGTTCCGTGATGTTGTTATCCCCTTGATTGAGGACTTGGCTGCGGATTTGCCACAATTTGCCATCACGATATTCAAAGAAATTGACGGAGGTGTCGGTTCTTTTATAGGGGCTATACACCACCATTAAGACCAACGGCTGACTCTTCGCATCATTCAGTCTCCACATTCGGATTACGCCTTCATCGGCAATAAATCCGCTGGCACTAAACTCAGGGAGTCGAGGCGAATTAGAAGAACAGGCGCTTAGTATTGAGACTGCTCCCAACACCAGCAACCTTTGGCGAATAAACAAAAGGGGTAACTTCATACCCCCTCTGATAATTCTCGTAGACAATGTACTTATTTTACAGCGTCTTTCAGTGCTTTACCGGCAGAGAATGCTGGTACAGTTGTTGCAGGAATTTGGATTTCTGCTTTAGTTTGTGGGTTACGACCGGTACGAGCTGCACGGTGGCTAACTTTAAAAGTACCGAAACCGACCAGTTGTACTGCTTCGCCGCTTTTCAGAGAATCTGAAATTGCGCTCAGAGTTGCTTCTAAAGCTGCTTTAGCTTGAGTTTTAGTCAGATCTGCTGATTCTGCGATAGCATCAACTAATTCAGTCTTGTTCATAAATTATCCTTACACAGTGTGTTTATCGTTTGCAAAGCATCGAGTGCGTCGGATATGCCAGATAGACAGCCCCTGATACACGCCCCCGATAGCCACTTCTTCTCGCCCCTAAATGTAGAACAGAGTAGGGGTAAATGTGAAGTCTTAGTACACAGCATTACTGCTTTAAGTCACGTTTTCGCGTTTAAAAGTGCAAAATTTACGCGACAGTAATGCCGATATTGCTGACACCCGCTTCGCGGAGGTCAGATTTTAATCCTTTAATTAACTCTAAGTCTCGTTCTTCGCAAGCGGCTAATAAGCGGAAAATGTCCCATTGAATGTCCCACTCTTCTTCCACAGCAGGCACCACTTTTAGCTCTTCATCGGTCATTTCACGCCCTGCTTGAGTCATTTCAAGCATAGCAACAGTACGAATCGATGCTTCACTGACTAAGATTGCGTGCTCCAGGGTTTCACCACTCAGTTTTGCATGAATGAGTTCACCTAAAGCAATACAAGCGTCGATAGCGGGATAAACACCGTACATATCGAAGTCATCGGCGACTGGAATAATTTCTTCTAACTTCTCTAACTGATTGTCGAAATTGACTTTGCTATCTTTGATAACCAAGGTTTCCCAAACTAAATCAAGGATGGCACGATAAACCTTCGCATCAGCAAATTCAGTTTGCTGGCAAAACATTTGATAATTAGGATACATTCTCTCGCACAGGGATGCCATGAAGGTCATATGCTGCCAGCTTTCTAGTTTCTCTAACCTCAAATGAATAGGATTTCTTAACATAATTTCTGACTCATCAATCTCAATACTTCGCAGTTTACCTGAAAATCTGCCAATGCCACATATTTTGCTGATAATTAGCCAATTTTCTCATTCATTCGCTTAAAAAATGTGCGATTCGAAGCGATTCCATCAGCAAAACGGGTCGGTTCTGGCAATCTATACCCCTGAATACACCGTTTTACCCACTCTAGCGAGGAAATAAAACTGACTTTGTGACCCGGAGAAAGATATAAAGGATTACAGCGTTTCTTACTGCGATAAACCCACCCTAATTGCTCTTGAGCCGCTTTCAACATTTCGACACTTTCAGGTTCAGCATTGAGTTCGACAACATCACCACATAAACGGCTTTTTGCTACCCCTATCGTCGCTACATCGGCCAATAATCCAAAATGACAAGCCACCCCAAAACGCCGCGGATGAGCAATACCTTGACCATCCACCAGCACTAAGTCGGGCTTTTGTTGAATTCTTTCCCATGCAGCCATTAATCCTGGGACTTCACGAAACGAGAGCAACCCGGGTATATAGGGTAACTGAGTTGGGATCCGTGCGATTTGATACTCCACCAATTGCAGCTCAGGCCATGAAAGCACCACAATTACCGCGCGAGTCACAGTACCGTCTTGCTCAAAACCGACATCCGCACCACCAATAAAACGCGGCGGGACAAACTCATCATTCAGAATGACTTGTTGAGCTAGCTCTACCTGCTGTTGTCGCAACTGCTGAGTATCAATTGCCATCATGGAACCATTATTAATAAGGATTAATCATAGATGATAATGATGCACTTACAAGATCCTGTAAATACATCGCTTAAATCAGAGGCACAAATAGCGGCAAATCACTGCAAAGTGACGCCGCTATTGGGAATGAAAGACTATTGGTGATATTGACGAGAGAAACGGTGAACCGCGTCCACAAATGCACCCGCATGTTCAGGCGCTACATCTTGATGAATACCATGACCTAAATTGAAGACATGCCCTTCACCTTGACCAAAGCCAGCTAAAATATGCTGTACTTCTTGCTCAATACGCGCAGGTGGCGCATATAACATTGAAGGATCCATATTGCCTTGCAGCGCCACTTTGTCACCAACACGGCGACGAGCATCCGCAATTTCGGTCGTCCAATCCAAACCTAGCGCATCACAACCTGTTGCCGCCATCTCTTCTAACCACTGACCGCCACCTTTAGTAAACAGGGTCACAGGCACACGACGGCTGTCATTTTCACGGATTAAACCATCGACAATTTTGTGCATGTAGCGCAGGGAGAATTCCAGATAATCACGCTTAGTTAATACGCCGCCCCACGTATCAAAAATCATCAGGGATTGCGCCCCCGCACGTACTTGAGCATTCAGATACAAAATCACACTATCCGCCAGCTTATCCAGCAGCAAATGCAGCGTCTTTGGATCTTCATACATCATTTTTTTGATTTTAGTGAACGCTTTGCTGCTGCCACCTTCAACCATATAGGTCGCTAATGTCCACGGGCTACCCGAGAAACCAATCAGTGGCACATCACCATTTAAGGCTTTACGAATGGCACGAACGGCGTCCATTACATAGCCCAGTTCCATTTCTGGATCGAGAATTGGGATATTTTTAACATCGGCAGCGCTTGCTACTGGTCTTTCAAAACGAGGGCCTTCCCCTGTTTCGAAATAGAGCCCCAGCCCCATCGCATCAGGAATGGTTAGAATATCAGAGAATAAAATTGCGGCGTCTAATGGAAAACGACGAAGTGGTTGTAACGTGACTTCACACGCTAACTCAGTATTTTTGCACAAAGCAATAAAATCACCAGCTTCTGCACGAGTTGCTTTATATTCTGGTAGGTAACGCCCTGCTTGACGCATCATCCATACTGGGGTCACATCTACAGGCTGGCGTAGCAACGCACGTAGATAGCGGTCATTTTTCAACTCAGTCATTATTTACTCCATTATTATTGTGGCCGCCGCAAATGGCTAAGGCGCCATATTATACCAGTAAAGGGAAACAATATCAGCGCCAGCGCAATTAGTGGTTATCTTCATCAAATTGACGACATAACACCACGCTATCTTCAATTAATCGCCGAGCAATCGTATCTCCCGGCGGGATCAGCGGCAGATCATTATAGTGATACCAGTTAGCGCTCACTAACTCTTTAGGATCTACTTGAATGTCCCCACTATCATAATCCGCTAAAAAGCCCATCATCAACGAGTGTGGGAATGGCCAAGGCTGGGAAGAGACATAACGAATATTGCGTACTTTTATATGGCTCTCTTCCATCACTTCGCGAGCCACCGCCTCTTCTAAGGTTTCCCCCACTTCCACAAAACCTGCCAGCACCGTGAACAGCGGATTTTGTGAATGGCGACGATGTTGTGCCAGCAAAATATGATCATCGCGGCGAATACCGACGATAATGCATGGGGCAATTTGTGGATAATAACGTTCATGGCAGTGGTCGCACAGACATGCCCACTCCGTTGAACTATGGCGCATCGCCGTTCCGCAATATCCACAATAACGATGAGAGCGATAAAATTCCGCGAGCTGTACACCACGCCCTGCGAGGCGAAATAGCCCTTCATCTTGAGAAGCGACCACGCGAGGCGAAGCCATATCCGATGACATTTTTTCAGCAATCAGCCAGACAATTTCCCCTTGCCACTCACCGATCGGAGTCGCGAGTTTTCCCGTTAACCCAAACTGCTGTGCAGCACCTCTTGGTACATCACCTTGGGGCAACCATAACCGCCCCGCAAAGCAGACAAACCACCAGCCGCTTTCGGTTCCTGCTAATGTGTGTTTATTCATTCTGTTTCTCTATTTCAGCACGCTGAGTTGCGGTTAAAGATACGCTTGTTTTATAGATTGTCATACAACCGTTTGATTCGTCACTACCCTTTCACGATTTTGACACTTTTTAGACATTTAAAAGTCACCGCATCTAAAAAGTGTCACACAACTGTCAATTCATTGTCATCTCAAATAATTAGCATGCCAACTAACCAATACGGCGACTCTTATAGAGAGAAACAAGATGAAAGCTATCGTACCTGCAATTTTACTGTCACTCAGTGCGTCTCAAATGGCATTTGCGGCTGACAGCGATTTAACCCAACTTATCGAAGCTGCAAAGAAAGAAGGCCAAGTTTATAGCGTCGGGATGCCTGATACATGGGCGAACTGGAAAGGCACATGGCAGGATTTATCGACAGAATACGGTTTAAAACATCAAGATACAGACATGAGCTCTGCGCAGGAAATTGCAAAGTTTGCCGCTGAAAAAAATAACGCCACCGCAGATATCGGTGATGTCGGCGCATCTTTCGGCCCTGTTGCTGTGCAAAAAGGCGTGACTCAGCCGTACAAGCCGACCACTTGGTCACAAGTGCCGGACTGGGCAAAAGATAAAGATGGTCATTGGGCGCTGGCTTATACCGGCACTATCGCATTTATGATCAATAAAGACTTAGTCAAAGACGCCCCAAAAAGCTGGGATGATTTACTTAAAGGAAAATACAAAGTCACCGTTGGGGATGTGGGCATTGCTGCACAAGCCAACAACGCTGTATTGGCTGCCGCTTTTGCACGTGGTGGCGATGAAAATAACCTGAAGCCTGCCATTGAATTCTTTGGCGAATTAGCCAAACAAAAGCGTTTATCCGTCAATGACCCAACGGTTGCCAACATCGAAAAAGGCGAAGTGGAAGTGGGAATTTTATGGGACTTCAACGCACTGAACTACCGTGACCAAATCAACCGTGACCGCTTTATCGTGGTGATCCCATCCGATGGCAGCGTTATCTCCGGTTACACCACCATCATCAATAAGTTTGCTAAAAACCCAAATGCCGCGAAATTAGCCCGCGAGTTTATCTTCAGTGATAAAGGACAAATCAACCTTGCAGAAGGTTATGCGCGCCCAATTCGTGCTCAATATCTGACACTGCCTGCGGATATCCAAGCCAAATTACTGCCAGATGAGCAATACAAAAATGTTCACCCGATTAAAGATGCCGAAGGCTGGGAAAAGTCATCACGCAATTTACCGAAAATGTGGCAGCAACAAGTATTAATTCACCAGCAATAATCGCAATTAGGAATCAACAGTCTGATGTCTGAAAAAGTCATACTTGTTGTTCTCGACGGTTTAAGTTATTCAGTAGCCCATCAATGTATGGGCTATCTCAATGGTCTTATCAAAGCCGATAGAGCAACACTTTATAAAATGGAGTGTGAGCTCCCATCCATGTCTCGCCCGCTGTACGAATGCATTTTGACGGGCATTCCTCCGGTTCAAAGTGGCATCGTCAACAACGATGTGGTGCGACTTTCTCACTTCGAGAGCATCTTTTCACTGGCTCACCAAGCCGGAAAAACCACGGCAGCGGCAGCGTACTATTGGGTCAGTGAGCTGTATAACCGTGCGCCATTTGAGGCGAACCGCGACCGATTTACCCATGATAAACAGCTACCGATTCAGCATGGTTGCTTCTACCAAGCAGACCACTACCCTGATGATCACCTGTTTATGGATGCCGAATATCTACGCACCCAGCACGACCCCGATTTTTTACTGATCCACCCCATGAATATCGATGATGCGGGGCATAAGTTTGGATTTGACTCCCCCCAGTATCGCAATGCAGCCCGTAAAGCAGACATTTATTTATCCCATTACTTACCGATGTGGATAGAGCAAGGCTACCAAATCATCATCACCAGCGACCACGGGATGAATAACGACCGTAGCCACGGTGGTATTTTACCAGAAGAGTGTACAGTTCCGCTGTTGACTATCGGCAGCGCATTCTCTCATCGCCCCGACGTTCCGATGGAGCAAACGGCGATTTGTGGCACCGTTTGCCAGTTACTGGGTGCGCCATTCACAGACAAAACTGTATGCCATGATTTATTAGCAGGAGGTCGCTAATGGCGGATATCCCTGCCAACGACCAGCCCCGCCAGCAAGAGAGAGGCTTAACGATGTTTAACAAGCCCAATGTACGTTTTCACTGGCGCGCCACACTGTTAATCGTGCCGTTTATTGTGCTGTTTTGCCTGTTTCAAATCGCCCCGATGATTTGGGTGCTATTCAATAGTTTTGTCTACGAAGAAGCGTGGTCTTTTGAAAATTACGTTGAAATTTTCTCCAATGATTTCTACCTACAAGCGTTTCAAAACACCCTATGGCTATCGCTAATTTGTAGCGTTGTTGGCTTGTTGATCGCCTGCGTAACGGCATTTTCTATCTATAAGATGCAAGGCAAAGTGCGCAATTTCATGATTTCGTTTACCACCATGGCGAGCAACTTCAGCGGCGTCCCATTAGCTTTCGCATTTATTATTATCTTAGGTTTTAACGGGGCGATTACCCTGCAACTTAAAGCGTGGGGATGGATTGATGATTTTAATATTTACAGCGCCAGTGGCTTGATGCTGCTGTACATCTACTTCCAAATCCCGCTTGGTATTTTACTGCTTTATCCTGCATTCGATGCACTTAAACCTGAATGGGAAGATGCGGCAAAAACCATGGGCGCCAGCAAGTTAACCTACTGGCTGAAAGTGGGCATTCCCGTCATTTCCCCTGCCCTGTTAGGAACATTTATTATCTTGATTGCCAATGCCGTTGGCGCTTATGCCAGTACTTACGCACTCACCAGTGGTAACTACAACTTGGTCACTATCCGCATTGCCAGCCTGGTCTCTGGCGACCTGTTCTTAGAGCCAAATATGGCAGCCGCGCTGTCCGTTGTGCTGATTGCAATCCTCGGGTTTATCACCGCCATCCACCACTGGCTATTAAAGCGGAGCTACCATGCTAAATCCTAATATTCGTAGCCCAAAAGCACCGAGCTTACTGTTTCATAAAATGGTTCTCGGCACCGTTGCCGCTATTCTTGCGCTGCCAATTATCGCCACTTTTATTTACTCCATTTCGAGCTCGTGGGGCGCGACGATTATGCCTGATGCGCTCTCGATCAAATGGTATTTGCAACTGTGGCAAGATCCGCGCTTTTTAATGGCATTTGGGCGATCGCTACTGATCTGTTTTGGCACATTGCTGATCAGCGTACTGGTCATTTTGCCAATGACTTTTGCCGTTTTTTACCGTTTTCCAAAGCTCAAAGGGTTGATGGATTTACTGATTATTCTCCCCTTTGCGATCCCACCCGTGGTTTCTTCAGTCGGTTTACTGCAAATCTTTGCTGATGAGCCATTCATGTTGGTCGGTACTCCGTGGATCTTAATTGGCACCTACTTCACCATTACGTTGCCATTTATGTACCGCGCGCTGGCGAATAGCTTTCAAGGGATCAACTTGCACGACTTAATGGATGCCGCACACCTACTCGGCGCCAGCACCTTTAAAGCCTTTTTAATGATAGTCCTGCCAAATATCCGTAAAGGGTTATTGGTCTCTTTACTGATTTCCTTCTCATTCTTAATGGGAGAATTCGTATTCGCCAATATCTTAGTGGGAACCCGCTTTGAAACCTTGCAGATCTATCTGTTTAATATGCGCCAAACTAGCGGACATTTTACCTCTGCGCTAGTGATGTCTTACTTCCTATTTACGTTGTTGCTCACGTGGTTAGCAACGCGCTTGAATCGTGAGGGAAATGAACGATGAGCTACGTTATTGCCGAAAACCTAACAAAATCTTTTGGTCAGAACCAAGTATTCTCCGATATCCAGTTTACGATTGAACAAGGGGAATTTATTACGCTATTGGGGCCAAGTGGCTGCGGAAAATCCACATTACTGCGTTGTATCGCGGGGCTTGAACAACCTGACAGCGGGGAGCTGTATATCAACCGCCAGAATATCACTCAGCAGCCAGCTCAACAGCGCGGCGTGGGCATGGTATTTCAAAGCTATGCCCTCTTCCCAAACATGACGGTGGCTGAAAACATCGCGTTTGGGTTGAAAATGCGTAAGATGCCCGCCACTGAGCGAGATAAAGCCGTGGCGGAAGTCATCGATATGGTGGAATTACAAGGCAAAGAAAACCAATATCCGCACCAACTTTCGGGTGGTCAGCGCCAGCGTGTTGCCCTTGCTCGCGCATTGGTGATGAAGCCACAAATTTTACTCCTCGATGAGCCGTTATCCGCCCTTGATGCCCGCATTCGTAAACATTTACGCCAGCAAATTCGTGAAATTCAGCGAGAGCTGAAGCTCACCACCATTTTCGTCACCCACGACCAGGACGAAGCGATGATTATGTCTGACCGCATCTTC
Source organism: Providencia sp. PROV202 (assembly GCF_028479565.1). Taxonomy (NCBI): domain Bacteria; kingdom Pseudomonadati; phylum Pseudomonadota; class Gammaproteobacteria; order Enterobacterales; family Morganellaceae; genus Providencia; species Providencia sp. PROV202. Next base: position 12,425 of record NZ_JAMPNV010000025.1, read on the forward strand.
TTAATGAACAAAGGCTCAATTATCCAAAGCGATACTGCGGAAAATATCTATACTCAGCCAGCTACTGAATTTGTGGCTCGATTTATGGGGCACTACAATCTGGTGGACGCTGAAAAAGCCAATGGGATGCTGGGCGTGAATTTACAAGGCACCCTAGCCATTCGCCCTGAGTCCATTTATGTTCGCGAAGTGGGACGTCAATATGGCAACCATATTTCGGCACCTGTGGATGCCGTGATCCTTGACCACCAACTTTTAGGGAATATTATTCGCTATAGCGTGAACACGCCTGCGGGGGATATGACCGTGGACTTGCTCAACCGCTCATCTGAGCGTTTATTTGAGCCAGGCACACGCCTTGAGTTAATGTTTAATAAAAATGAAATTCGAGCTCTAAGCTAATCAACAATAAGCTAGTCAGTGAAAGGAACCCCATGCAAAACCCATCTACGCAAACCAAATTAGCGATTTTTGATCTCGATGATACCCTGATCCGTGGCGATAGCAGCGTACTTTGGACGCAATATTTATGGGATAAGAAAATCATTACCGACCCGCGTTTTGTCGAAGCCGATAAAGAGATGATGGCGCAATACAACGCGGGCAATTTGGATATGGTGACTTACTTAAAGTTTAGTTTGCAGACTCTTGATGGCTTTAAAACTGAACAAGTCGATGAGTGGTTAGATGATTTTGTGGATACCATTATCATTCCGCGCATTTACCCTAACGCATTAAGCACAATTGCTTCATACCGATCCCAAGGGATCCCGATCATTGTGATCTCCGCAACGGTCACCTTTATCGTGAAGAAGGTAGCAGATCGCCTTGGCGCCGATGTCACGATGGGCATTGATATTAAGCGTTCAAATGGCTGTTACACCACCGAAATTGACGGTATCCCGACCTTCAAAGAGGGCAAAGTGAAGCGTTTAACTCAGTGGATTGCCCATCAGCCAATCACCGATGCGTATATTTATTTCTATACCGATTCCGCCAATGATCTACCAATGTGTCATTTCGCCGATGAGACGTTCATCATCAACGGTGACCCGCGCCTGCTCCAAGCCGCCACTGAAAACCACTGGCCGCAATATTCGTGGAGTTTGTAAACCCCCTATTTAGCCAACCTAGTTTTAACTTTTAACTCTTAATTTCTAGGTTTTGGATTTTTAGGTTTTTAACTAACTGCCTTTCAAAGGTTCCTCTAAATTATTCGTGCTAGAGGAAGGCGGCAAACTAAGATATCTCTAGGAGCATACACAAGTATGTGACTAGGGTAGCTTAGTGAAGCCAACGCACCTATCGCGCGAAGAATGACGAGGAAAATGCTTGAGAATCACAGGAAGCTCTCTATACTGATTAACTCTTGTCGGAGTGCCTAGTATGCATTTGCATCAGGCTGAGACCGTTAATTCGGGATCCGCGGAACCTGATCGGGTTAATACCCGCGAAGGGAACAAGAGTAATCTTCTAGCACGTTCGATCCCGCCTTTGGTGGATCTTTTGTTGCAACGCCATACCATTACTCCTCCGAACTCCAGACAAGCAACTTTCTTTCGATAAACCCGCTATTGGCGCTTTACGCCGTATAGCCTGTGACGATGTCAGGAAATTGCTATGTCCAATAATGCTAATAATGCAGTTATACCGAGTACCGATATTTCCCCTAAAGCTGCGCCAGCACGCACTCGAAAAGAGCAGCGTGATGCCGCAGAAAACTTTATCAATACCCTTTCCGGTGTTTCATTTCCAAACTCTGAACGAATCTACCTACAAGGCTCGCGGGACGACATCCAAGTTCCTATGCGCGAAATCCAGCTCTCTCCAACGCTTATCGGCGGCGATAAAGATAATCCCAAATTTGAAGATAACGAGGCCGTCCCTGTTTATGACACTTCAGGCCCTTACGGCGACCCGACCTCTGAACTCAACGTTCACAAAGGATTGAAAAAAATCCGTGCACCGTGGATTGGTGAACGCGCTGATACTATTGTCGTCGAGAATCTCAGCTCCGATTTTACCCAGCAACGCTTAGCGGACGCAGGTTTAGATCACTTACGTTTTAATCACCGCCCTGCGCCACTAAAAGCGCAAACAGGCAAATGCGTCACTCAGTTACATTATGCTCGCCAAGGCATTGTGACTCCCGAAATGGAATTTATCGCCATCCGTGAAAATATGGGCCGTGAACGTATTCGCAGCGAAGTTCTAAGACAACAGCATCCGGGGCAAAGCTTTGGAGCGATTTTGCCAGAAAATATTACGCCGGAATTTGTACGCCAAGAAGTGGCTGCGGGTCGCGCTATCATTCCTGCCAATATTAACCACCCAGAATCTGAACCGATGATTATCGGGCGTAATTTCTTAGTGAAAGTGAATGCGAATATCGGTAACTCCTCGGTGACTTCATCCATCGAAGAAGAGGTGGAAAAACTAATTTGGTCTACTCGCTGGGGCGCAGATACGGTGATGGATTTATCCACTGGCCGCTATATTCACGAAACCCGTGAATGGATTTTACGTAATAGCCCTGTGCCAATCGGTACGGTGCCTATCTACCAAGCGCTCGAAAAAGTGAACGGCGTTGCTGAAAACCTCACTTGGGAAATGTTCCGCGACACCCTGCTGGAACAAGCCGAGCAAGGGGTGGATTACTTCACTATCCATGCTGGCGTTTTACTGCGCTACGTGCCAATGACGGCGAAACGCCTGACCGGCATTGTCTCCCGAGGCGGCTCTATCATGGCGAAATGGTGTTTATCCCACCACCAAGAGAACTTCCTGTATGAGCATTTCCGTGAAATTTGCGAAATTTGCGCCGCTTATGATGTATCGCTGTCTCTTGGAGATGGGTTACGTCCGGGTTCTGTGCAAGATGCCAACGATGAAGCGCAATTCTCAGAGTTACATACCTTAGGTGAGCTAACCAAAATTGCGTGGGAATACGATGTGCAGGTGATGATTGAAGGTCCGGGACATGTGCCAATGCAGATGATTCGCCGCAATATGACCGAAGAGCTAGAGCATTGCCATGAAGCGCCCTTCTATACCTTAGGCCCCCTAACCACCGATATCGCACCGGGCTATGACCACTTCACTTCCGGCATTGGCGCGGCAATGATTGGCTGGTTTGGCTGTGCGATGCTGTGCTACGTAACGCCAAAAGAGCACCTTGGCTTACCGAACAAAGAAGACGTCAAACAGGGGCTGATTACCTACAAGATTGCAGCCCACGCCGCTGACCTCGCGAAAGGGCATCCGGGGGCGCAAATTCGTGATAATGCCATGTCCAAAGCGCGTTTTGAGTTCCGTTGGGAAGACCAGTTTAACCTTGCGCTCGATCCAGAAACGGCACGTAAATATCACGATGAAACCTTACCGCAAGCGTCAGGGAAAATCGCCCACTTCTGTTCTATGTGTGGACCAAAATTCTGCTCAATGAAGATTTCCCAAGAAGTTCGTGACTATGCTGCACAAAAGGAAGCGGGCATGGAGCAGATGTCGGAAGCGTTCCGCGCTCACGGTAGCGAACTCTATCATGGAGCTGAGATTGCTGAGGTCGTGAGTGATGAACAAAACGCTTAAGCTCCCAAATAGTCCATTTCCACCGACCGAGCACTGCCTCGGTCTATATCCGGTTGTGGATTCTGTTGAATGGATTGAACGCCTGCTAAATGCAGGTGTTTCCACCTTGCAATTGCGCATCAAAGATAAGCAAGACCACCAAGTTCGCGATCAGATCCAGCAAGCAATCGCGCTTGGCAAGCAGCATAACGCCCGATTATTTATTAATGACTATTGGCGATTAGCCATAGAGCTGGGCGCCTATGGCGTCCACTTAGGGCAAGAAGATTTGGAAACCACTGATTTGGTGGCGATTCACCAAGCGGGGCTACGGTTGGGGATCTCTACTCATGATCCTCACGAGGTTGCTATTGCCAAAACCGTGCGCCCGTCTTATATCGCCCTTGGGCATATTTTTCCAACCCAAACCAAGCAGATGCCTTCCTCTCCGCAAGGTTTAGACGCGTTAAAGCAGATGGTTATCGATACACCAGACTATCCGACGGTGGCCATCGGTGGGATCTCCATTAACCTCGTGCCTGCGGTGCTTGCCACTGGCGTTGGCAGTGTGGCGGTTGTCAGTGCCATCACCCAAGCCGATGACTGGCAAGGTGCAACGCGAACATTGCTGGATCTGGTTGAATCGACCGCTCGCTTAAAGGAAAACGACCATGCTCAATGATCTCGAATTTATGCGTTATAGCCGCCAATTGCTGCTTGAGGATGTCAGCCCTGAAGGGCAACAAAAACTCAAACAGAGCAAGGTATTGATTGTCGGTTTAGGTGGACTAGGCTCCCCTGCAAGTTTGTATCTCGCGGGGGCGGGTGTCGGTGAATTATGGATAGCGGATCATGATGACCTGCATGTATCTAACTTGCAGCGCCAAGTGCTGTATGACACGCAGGATATTAACCAGTCGAAAGCGCAGCTAGCCGCAGCGCGTTTAAAGCAGCTTAATCCCCATACCAAGACGCGCATTTTCCAACAAAAGTTGGATGCAGACAGTTTGCTTCCCTTAGTGGAACAGGTGGATTTGGTGCTGGATTGCTGTGACAACATGGCCACTCGCCATGCAGTCAATGCCGCTTGCGTCATTAGTCATACCCCGCTCGTCAGCGGCAGTGCTGTTGGCTTTGGCGGGCAATTGATGGTGCTTGAGCCGCCTTTTCAATCGGGCTGCTACGCCTGCTTGTATCCCGACCAAGAAGAACCTCAACGTAACTGCCGCACGGCGGGAGTGTTGGGGCCTGTGGTAGGTGTGATTGGGACGTTACAAGCGTTGGAAGCCATCAAATTGCTGGTGGGGTTACCCTCTGCGTTAAGTGGAAAACTGCGCCTGTTTGATGGAAAGCAGCAGCAATGGAATACCTTGCAACTGACTCGATCAAAACAGTGTCCCGTCTGCCGAGAAGCCACATGCATATCATAATCAATGACCAGCCGATGGAGGTTGAATCGCCCATAACCATCCACCAGCTATTAACACAACTCGGGCAAAGTACATCCGGCTCAGCACTGGCTATCAACCAAATAATCATTCCCAAAAGCCAGTGGGAGAGCCATTTTTTGAATGAACAAGACAACATTCTGCTGTTTCAAGCTATCGCAGGGGGTTAATGATGTTAAAAATTGCTGATGTCACTTTTCAGTCACGTTTATTTACCGGAACAGGCAAGTTTGCCAATCCAACATTAATGCAGCAATCCATCCAAGCATCGGGCAGCCAGCTGGTGACCATGGCGATGAAGCGCGTTAATTTACGCGGGCAAGATGACGGTATTTTACAGCCACTTCAAGAGTTGGGAGTTAAGTTACTTCCCAACACGTCCGGCGCCAAGAATGCCCAAGAGGCTATTTTTGCCGCACATCTCGCCCGTGAAGCGCTAGGCACTCATTGGGTAAAACTCGAAATCCATCCCGATGTCCGTTACTTATTGCCAGACCCTATCGAAACGTTACTCGCGGCTGAGCAACTGGTTAAAGAAGGCTTTGTGGTATTGCCTTATTGCAGCGCAGATCCTGTTTTGTGTAAACGATTGGAAGAAGTGGGCTGCGCGGCGGTGATGCCTCTCGGTGCACCTATCGGTACTAATAAAGGTTTAGTCACCAAGGAGATGCTGCAAATCATCATCGAACAAGCCAATGTACCAGTGGTGGTAGATGCTGGAATTGGTGCGCCTAGCCACGCCGCCGAAGCCATTGAAATGGGGGCTGATGCGGTACTAGTCAATACAGCCATCGCTGTCGCTAAACAGCCCGTATTGATGGCACAAGCCTTTAAAATGGCGGTTGAAGCGGCACAGCTCGCTCGTCAAAGCGGACTTGCGGCACCAAAACAACGGGCAGAGGCATCCAGCCCTCTGACTCAATTTTTGGAGGCGCTGCAATGATTGAAAGCTTTCGGGAGCGTTGGGAACAGTTAGATTGGGACAACCTCACATTACAGATCAATAGCAAAACCGCCGCGGATGTGGAGCAAGCGTTACAGAGTGACACCTTGACTCTCGATGATTTTATGGCGCTACTTTCCCCTGCCGCGCGGCATTACATCGAACCGATGGCGCAAAAGGCGCAGCGACTAACACGTCAACGTTTTGGTCATACTGTTGGGTTTTATGTTCCTCTATACCTTTCCAACTTATGTGCCAATGACTGTACCTATTGCGGGTTTTCAATGAGCAACCGCATTAAGCGCAAAACCCTCGATGACGCCGAGATTGTTCGTGAATGTGAAACCATCCGCCAAATTGGTTTTGATAGCTTGCTGTTAGTGACGGGTGAACATCAAACCAAAGTCGGAATGGACTATTTTCGCCGCCATATTCCGGTGATCCGTTCCTATTTCAGTTCGCTCATGATGGAGGTTCAGCCTTTATCAACCGAAGAGTATCGCGAGCTGAAAACCTTAGGATTAGATGGCGTGATGGTATACCAAGAAACCTACCATGAGCCGACTTATCAACTTCATCATTTAAAAGGCAAAAAACAGGATTTTCATTGGCGATTAGCAACGCCAGAGCGCCTTGGCCAAGCGGGTGTTGATAAAATTGGATTGGGGGCATTAATTGGGCTTTCCAGTAGCTGGCGAACGGATTGTTACATGGTGGCTGAACATCTTCTGTATATGCAGCAACACTATTGGCAGAGCCGCTATTCTATTTCATTTCCACGCTTGCGCCCTTGCGCAGGAGGAATCGAACCCGCCTCACTGATGGGAGATGCGGAGCTGGTTCAGCTAATTTGTGCATTTCGCTTGCTTGCCCCTACGGTGGAACTGTCGCTGTCCACCCGAGAATCCCCTTATTTTCGGGATCATGTGGTGCCACTGGCGATTAACAGTGTCAGTGCGGGCTCTAAAACTCAGCCAGGAGGCTATGCGGATTCGAAAACCGAGCTAGAGCAGTTCTCGCCCCACGATAACCGTAGTGCAGCACAAGTCGCCCATGCCTTAGTTCAAGCAGGGCTACAACCTGTTTGGAAAGATTGGGATGGCTACTTAGGACGTTAATGGTTCATTTTTCAATGGGAAATATTGAATAGAATATTTCCCATTAAATGGAACTTGGAGAATATGACTTTTTATTTTCAAATAATAATATTAATCTGATCACAAAAACTAAAATAATACGTCATTAATCAGGCTGAATTAAAATATTAATAATATTTAAAAAATATTTTAATAGTTTTTTAAACTACAATGACATTATGATAATAGTATAACTTAATTTTAAATTTTTATTATCTTCGTTAAATAACAATTTTAGTTAGGAAAGATAAATATCTAGCACTAAATATAACCAGCGGTAATCAACCTGAAATACTCCATTTATATCAATCGGATAAATTAATCTTCCCCCGAGTATTTTGTGATGCACATTCTAATTTAATAATTAAACATTGCCACTTCTATTCTTCTTTTTTAATCACTCTGTGTCTTTAGTCAAAAAAATAACTGGTCAGATATTTATTTTGTCGTTATTCATGATAAAAGAATATTGCAATGAAGTGATGTTTGTCTTCATTGCAATAATGAAAGTATAAAAATAATGCATCACGATGATGCTGGAGAATGAGAATAATGAATATTGTTGACCGTTTTATTTCTTATACAAAAATTAACACCACCACGAATAGGGAAAAAGGCGCCGCAGGCATCATGCCATCCTCTGAAGGCCAGCGCATTCTTGCCAAACAGTTAGTTCAAGAGTTAGAAGGCTTAGGCTTACAGGATATCAAACTGCGTGATACGGCTATCGTTACCGCAACACTGCCTTCCAACCTTGATTACAAAGTGCCTACAGTGGCATTTTTCGGTCACTTAGATACCAGTGCAGAGCAGACCAACGATACCAAAGCACAAATTTTGCCTTATAACGGCGAAGATATTTGTATGAACAAAGAACTCAATATTTACCTGCGTAAAAGCGAGTTTCCTGAATTAGAAAATTACCTTGGTGATGACATCATCGTCACCGACGGTACCAGCCTGTTAGGCGCTGATGATAAAGCGGCTATCGCTTCAATTATGGATATGCTGCAATACTTTAAACAAAACCCAGATATCAAACACGGGGACATCAAAGTGGGCTTCGTTCCGGATGAAGAACAAGGTCTACGCGGTGCGAAAGTGTTTGATGTAAAAGAATTTGGCGCCGATTTTGCTTACACCCTAGATTGCTGTGGTATTGGCGAGTTAGTGTACGAAAACTGGAACGCGGGGGATGTTGAAATCGTCTTTACAGGTAAATCAGCTCACCCAATGTCCGCGAAAGGCAAACTGGTGAACTCCCTGCTAATGGCACAGAAATTTATCGCGATGCTGCCAGGCGGCGAAGCGCCTGAATATACCGAAAACCGTGAAGGTTATTACTGGGTTAAGCAGATGTCCGGTAACAGCGCGCGCACAGTGCTGAAAATGGATGTGCGTGACTTTACCGAAGAGGGCTACCGCGCTCGTATGGCATTCCTGAAAAAATTAGCGGGTCACTGTGAAGACTTATGGGGACCAGAAAGTGTCACTTGCACTTTAGCTGACCGTTACTCAAACGTGTTCAACAGCCTGCAAGGTGAAAATCGTTACCCAATCGATATTGCCCACGCCGCTTATGAAGCTTGTGGTATTACGCCAAAAGTGATCCCAATGCGTGGAGGCTATGATGGAGCCGCGCTTTCACAAAATGGACTTCCTTGCCCGAATATTTTCACCGGTGCTCATAACTTCCACTCGATTTATGAATATCTACCCGTGAAATCCCTGTATGCCGCCAGTGATGTTTTAAAACAAGTGGTACAAATTACGGCTGAACGTTTCAAGCCAGGAGCTAAAGCATGATCCCAATTCTAACGGTTCTGATTATCGTTGTTTTGGTTGCTCGCTTTATTTTGAAGGGATACAAAGCTGAACCCGTGTTATTAATTGCGGGTTTGGCATTGATGATTTTCACCCTAGCCTTAGGCTGGGGTCCGATCCTACCGAAAAGCGTCGCAACCACGGGCATTACTTGGCTTGATCCGTTTGAAGTGATGCGCGACCTGTTTAGTAGCCGTGCTGCTGATCTTGGTCTGATGATCATGGCATTAATGGGTTTTGCTCACTATATGGATCATATCGGTGCCAACGAAGCCGTGGTACGTGTTGCAACTAAGCCTCTGAAAAATATGCGTTCGCCTTATGTGCTGCTATTTTTCTCATTCTTGTTAGCGAGTATCTTACAGTTAGCTATTCCATCGGCGACAGGCTTAGCTGTGCTGTTAATGGGTACGATGTTCCCAATTATGATTGGTTTGGGGCTATCTCCTGCGTCTGCCGCTGGGGTTATCGCAACATCCCTTGGGGTTGCTTATACACCAACCGCGATTGATGCTATCCGTGGTGCGAAAGCCGTTGATATGTCTGTCGTTGAATATGTCCTTTACTACCAAGGGCCTGCGGCATTAGCCACGGTACTAGTGGTCGGTATTACCCATATTTTCTGGCAACGTCATTGTGACCGTAAACAGGGTTTCGTCCCTGAAATCGGTAAAGCAGTCCAGTCTCACGACAAAGAAGCAACAACCAAATCGGTACCAGGCTACTATGCCATTTTACCGATGCTGCCAATCATTATGGCGGTCGGCTCTTCCAATCTGTTCTTTGAGGGAATTCATCTCGATGTTGTGACCATCGTACTGATTGCTATGGCAATTTGTATGGTACTGGAAACCATCCGAGTACGTAACTTCAAGCAAGTGTGTAATGGCTTTCAAACCTTTTTGAATGGGATGGGACATGCGTTTAGTAACGTAGTCGGGCTGTTAGTCGCTGCGGGCGTGTTTGCTCACGGGATAAAAGTGAGTGGCGCAATCGACCAGTTAATCCTTGGTGCTGAATCCGTTGGCTTACCGCCGTTTGCGATGGCGATTGTGTTCGCATTAGTCACCTTAGCCGCCGCAATCATTATGGGTTCTGGTAACGCACCATTCTTAGCATTCGTGGAATTGATCCCACAAATTGCACACAGCATGGGGGTTAACCCGATTGCGATGATCCTGCCAATGCAGCAGGCTTCTCATATGGGGCGCGGTATGTCTCCGGTTTCGGGGGTGATAATCGCCGTATCCAGTGGTGCCAAACTTCAGCCATTCGATGTGGTGAAACGAACTGCCATACCGTTGATGGTGGGCTTTGTGGCTCACTGCGCAATTATTGGCATCTTCTACTAAATCGACTGTTATCTTTAATTAGGCCTGCAATTGCAGGCCTTTTTGTTATTATTTTTGACACTGGCAAGCTGAATGATGATGCGAGTGGTGCCTGTGATGGCTTTCGTTACCACAGCAAGCATCTATCGCCTTATTAATAATTTCAGCTAGCGTATTCACCGTTTCTAAGATAGTCGGCAGTTGTTCACAGACATTTGCACAGTCTGAACTCTCTGGATTTGGGATAGTCGGAGGGACCAAACTGTCACAAAGAATTTCTTGCAAGACTAAAGCAAAGTTGGCTATGCCAGTGGTGTAGATATAAGAACGCCCCCCCGTTTGCTCAGCTAGACGGGCATATTCTTTTGTGACTCTGTCTCTATCCGCTAGACTTGGGAAACGGTCAAGATTGGTTGGCGCATCATCCGGTGTCCCTTGATAGGTATACACTTTGACATGAGCATGTTGAGCAACGTCAATCGCTTCATTGTTTTTGGCTATTGCCGCACTGGTAAGTCGGCCACCTCCACCCTCCATACCTTCGTCACCTAAGACAAAAATGGCTCGACGAGCGCCATCACGCCAATCAAAGTATTTACTCACATCAATAACGGCACGACAAAGATCTTCTTTATTACCTGCATGGTCAATACCATCAGCCTCTTTAAAAGGTGGGCGCGCTTGTAGGCTGCTTTCGTTAACCCCTTTTAAGATTAAATAATCACTCACTGATTGATCAAACTTAGTACCAGACCAAACACCTTGTATCCCTAAGAATGTGGCGCGTAAATGTGATGGGCAATTTGCTGCCGCTTTTTCAATAGCAGCATCAATTTGTTGGCTTAAATCCGTAGATTCATCAGACATGGAGCCGCTAGTATCAATCACCACGACCAAATCTAAGGCAATATCCCCCGTCCCTGTAACAAGCTGTGAGGTTTGATTAACCATAATACTTGGCGCTCCAAACGAAGCCATATTTTGCATCATGCTGCTAGACGTCATTTTATTATTATTTTCAATGTCATTACTTTCTGTATTTTTACCCATGTTTATATTCCTGTTAAATTCATAGCATTTGATTTATTGGATTTTAATATTTGAATAATATATTTAGATAATATTTTTATGACGTATTTAACCACCCCCTAATTGATTAAATCGAGGGCGGTATTATTAATTTATTTGCATTTACATTGACATAATAATTAATATCAATGCACTGATAAATATTAATTGCTTCAGTTAAAAATCAATTTATTAACAAATAAGATTAGTTAAATATTTTTACTCGACATTGTATTTTCAGAAAAACAAAGGCTAATTAATTGAATTATAAAGCACATATTCATGAATCAATCTCTACCTTTCAATTATTAGTAGTTCCTAATAAATGAGATAATGTTCATCACGTTATTGTTCACCTATATTACTTCAAAATTTTAATTGCCAAATTTATTCACCGTGAAAATAGTCAATTAAAAACACAAGCTTATAGAGAAATAGCTTCAACTATTTCCTAACTAAATTATTAATCCTAACTATAACCCTATATGAAATGAAAATATTAATAATGCCAAGCCTTACTATTTTTAATTATCGCTCTCCCCAAGACTCACCTTAATAACCATCTAATTCAATACACGATGACCAATCTCGAAAGTCCCAATAGCGGGCTTTCTTCTTATATACATACAATGGAGACCCCATGAGTTTAAAGCAGCGCAGTTTAGTTCTCTTGCACACCACCCGTTTCGTCACTTTTGCGACACTCAGTCCTGAAAATGTGCCGTGGGTAACCACCGCCGAACCAAAAATTCTGTTCAATCCAGTGCGGTTTCTTTGGTATTCCGCTCATCAAAGCCAACATTCTCAAAATATTCGTTATCACCCTCAAGTGAGCGGAACACTGTTTAATTATCATTTACCTGAGTTTGGTTCGGCTGGTTTTGATGAGGCTCAGTTTACGGGGGTTGCACGTGAATTATCAGTTGATGAGTCTGCGGATGCTTATCGTGAATTTCATCAAAATTCGCTTTTCGATGAGACTCAAAATGCGTTGCCTTCTATTGCCCTTGAGCAACTGCAAGAAAATGGTCATTTACGTTTTTATGAGCTTATTGTTGAACAGTGGTGGTTATTTGATATGGCTCACTGGTTGACGAGTCAAGAAAGTCGTCGCATTCCTGTGCCACTGAGTTACCTTAATAATGAATAGCTGGCAATTGGCAGGCAAAAAAAAACCGGTATCTTTCGACACCGGTTTCTATTAAGCGATTTGTAAATCAGAAATTAGTTCTGATTGTCGCTGGTGAAGCCTGCATTTAACAGTTCAGCTAAGTTCGCTGTTGCTTCATCTGCGCTAACTTGTGGAGCTTCCACAGCTTCGCTCAGATGGCGACGACGGATACGATCTTGGTGGTACGCGAAACCAGTACCAGCTGGGATCAGACGTCCAACAATAACGTTCTCTTTCAGGCCGCGTAATTCATCACGCTTACCTGCTACCGCTGCTTCTGTCAGTACGCGAGTTGTTTCTTGGAACGATGCCGCTGAGATAAAGGATTCTGTTGCCAGAGATGCCTTAGTAATACCCAACAGATCACGCTCAAAGTTAGCTGGAATCTTGCCTTCAGTTTCCAGTTTACGGTTAGAAACTTTAACTCGTGAGTATTCAACTTGCTCACCTTCGAGGAATTCAGAGCTTCCTGCATCCGCGATGGTAACTTTACGCAGCATCTGACGAACGATAACTTCGATGTGTTTATCGTTAATCTTAACGCCTTGTAAGCGGTAAACTTCCTGAACTTCGTTCGTGATGTAACGAGTCACAGCATGAACACCACGCAGACGCAGGATGTCATGCGGAGACTCTGGACCGTCGGAAACAACGTCACCGCGTTCAACGATTTCACCTTCGAATACGTTGAGTTGACGCCATTTAGGGATCATCTCTTCGTATGGCTCACTTCCATCTAATGGAGTGATAACCAGACGGCGTTTCCCTTTGGTTTCTTTACCAAACGAGATAATACCGCTGATTTCAGCCAGGATCGCAGGCTCTTTCGGACGACGAGCTTCGAACAGGTCAGCAACGCGTGGCAGACCACCCGTGATATCTTTAGTACCTACGGATTCTTGTGGAATACGCGCTAAAGTATCACCGACGTTGATAGCGATGCCATCATCTAACTGAACAATTGCGTTACCCGGTAAGAAATACTGAGCAGGCATGTCCGTGTTAGGGATCAGAACATCTTTACCGTTCGCATCGATTACACGCAGTGCAGGACGTAAGTCTTTACCAGCACTGGTACGCTCAGCGGTATCCATAACAACGATTGAAGATAGACCGGTTAACTCATCAGTTTGACGAGTCATTGACAGACCTTCAAGCATGTCGGAGAAGCTGATGATACCCGATACTTCACTGACAACTGGCATGGTGTGTGGATCCCAGTTTGCAACGGTTTCACCGCCGATCACTGCTGCACCATCACCTTTAGTTAAGTGTGCACCGTAAGGAACTTTATAGCTCTCTTTAGTACGACCGAATTCATCGATCAGACGCAGTTCTGTATTACGAGAAGTAATTACCAGCTTGCCTTCTGAGTTAGTAACATATTTTGCGTTGAACAGTTTCAACGTACCTGTGTTACGAACTTGGATGCTAGATTCTGCTGCCGCACGAGATGCCGCACCACCGATGTGGAACGTACGCATCGTCAGCTGTGTACCCGGCTCACCGATTGACTGTGCTGCGATAACACCGATAGCTTCACCTTTGTTGATGATATGACCACGAGCAAGGTCACGACCATAACAGTGAGCACACACACCGAAGTCAGTTTCACAACTTACTACGGAACGTACTTTCACGCTGTCAACAGAGTTAGCTTCTAACAGGTCACACAGTTTTTCGTGTAACAGTGTATTACGTGGAACCAGAATATCTGCAGTACCTGGGATCAGGATATCTTCTGCAGTTACACGTCCAAGTACACGTTCACGCAGTGGTTCTTTAACGTCGCCACCCTCGATAACCGGAGTCATCAGGATACCTTCGTGAGTACCACAGTCATCTTCAGTGACAACCAAGTCCTGAGCAACGTCAACTAAACGACGAGTCAGATAACCGGAGTTCGCAGTTTTCAATGCGGTATCCGCAAGACCTTTACGAGCACCGTGGGTAGAAATAAAGTACTGGAGAACGTTCAGACCTTCACGGAAGTTCGCCGTGATTGGCGTTTCGATGATGGAGCCATCTGGCTTAGCCATCAGACCACGCATACCGGCCAGCTGACGAATCTGCGCTGCAGAACCACGAGCACCGGAGTCGGCCATCATAAAGATACTGTTGAAGGAAACTTGTTGTTCTTCTTGGCCGTCACGGTTAATGACTGCTTCAGTAGACAAGTTTTCCATCATCGCTTTAGCAACACGTTCGTTTGCCGCGGCCCAGATATCGATAACTTTGTTGTAACGTTCGCCTGCTGTAACCAGACCAGACTGGAACTGTTCCTGAATTTCTGCAACTTCTGCTTCGGCTTCGGCGATGATCCCAGCTTTTTTCTCTGGAATAACCATATCGTCAATACCAACCGATGCACCAGAACGTGCCGCGTAGGCAAAACCGGTATACATGATTTGGTCAGCAAAAATAACAGTAGGTTTCAGACCCAGTACGCGGTAACAGGTGTTCAGCATCTTGGAGATAGCTTTCTTACCTAACGCCTGGTTAACCAGAGAGTAAGGCAGACCTTTCGGTACGATCATCCATAAAATTGCACGGCCAACAGTGGTATCAACTAAACCAGTGTTAATCGTAATGTTACCTTCGCTGTCTTTCACTTCTTCAGTGATACGAACTTTAACGCGGGCATGCAGTGAAGCATGACCTGAACGGTAAACACGCTCAGCTTCTTTAGGACCGGCTAAAACCATGCCCTCGCCTTTCGCGTTTACGCAGTCGCGCGTCATGTAGTAGATACCTAATACAACGTCCTGAGAAGGAACGATGATTGGCTCACCACTTGCCGGAGACAGGATGTTGTTGGTTGACATCATCAACGCACGTGCTTCTAACTGAGCTTCCAGAGTCAGAGGAACGTGTACCGCCATTTGGTCACCATCGAAGTCGGCGTTATATGCCGCACAAACGAGTGGGTGCAATTGGATAGCTTTACCTTCGATCAGAATTGGTTCGAACGCTTGGATACCCAGACGGTGAAGTGTTGGTGCACGGTTCAGCATAACTGGGTGTTCGCGGATAACTTCATCCAAGATATCCCAAACAACCGCTTCTTCGCGCTCAACCATTTTCTTCGCAGCTTTAATGGTTGTTGCCAAACCACGTAATTCTAATTTGCCGTAGATAAATGGTTTGAATAACTCAAGTGCCATTTTCTTAGGCAGACCGCACTGATGCAGACGCAGGTATGGACCTACGGTGATTACAGAACGACCTGAGTAGTCAACACGCTTACCAAGTAAGTTCTGACGGAAACGACCTTGTTTACCTTTGATCATATCTGCCAAAGATTTCAGAGGACGTTTGTTAGAACCGGTGATTGCGCGACCACGACGACCGTTATCTAACAGTGCGTCAACCGCTTCTTGCAGCATACGTTTTTCGTTACGTACGATGATATCTGGCGCAGCCAGATCCAGAAGACGTTTCAGACGGTTGTTACGGTTGATTACGCGACGATACAGATCGTTCAGATCCGACGTTGCGAAACGACCACCATCCAGTGGTACTAATGGACGCAGATCAGGTGGCAGAACTGGCAGAACGTTCAGGATCATCCACTCTGGTTTGTTACCAGATTGAATAAACGCTTCTAACAGTTTAATACGCTTAGTCAGCTTTTTACGCTTGGTTTCTGAGTTAGTTTCGTTTAACTCTTCACGCAGCGTTTCACACTCGTTCTCAAGATCGAGGTTTTTCAGCAGACCTTGGATTGCTTCCGCACCCATTTTCGCGTCGAATTCGTCACCGAACTCTTCTAGCGCATCTAAGTATTGCTCTTCTGTCAGAATCTGTGCGCGCTCAAGGCTGGTCATCCCGCCTTCAACAACAACATAAGATTCAAAATACAGAACGCGTTCGATATCACGCAGTGGCATATCGAGCAGCAAACCGATACGGGATGGCAGTGATTTTAAGAACCAAATATGCGCAGTTGGAGACGCGAGTTCAATATGACCCATACGCTCACGACGCACTTTAGTTTGTGTAACTTCAACGCCACACTTCTCACAAATCACACCGCGATGTTTTAAACGCTTGTACTTACCGCACAGGCATTCGTAGTCTTTTACTGGCCCGAAAATACGCGCACAGAAAAGACCGTCACGCTCAGGTTTGAACGTACGGTAGTTAATGGTTTCTGGCTTTTTAACTTCACCAAATGACCATGAACGGATCATGTCAGGTGATGCCAGAGCAATCTTGATCGCATCAAACTCTTCGGTCTTGGTTTGCGCTTTCAGAAACTTAATTAAGTCTTTCACAAAATGGCTCCTGTCGGAGTTAGACCTGTCAGGTGAGTGCTCGAAGCGACTCTCCCCAAATCCCAGTGCTTACATGGGCCGGAAGGCGAACCTTCCGGCACAGAACGAATTACTCGTCTTCCAGCTCGATGTTGATACCCAGTGAGCGGATTTCTTTCAGCAATACGTTGAAAGATTCCGGCATACCAGGTTCCATCTGATGGCTGCCATCGACGATGTTTTTATACATCTTCGTACGGCCGTTAACGTCATCCGATTTAACTGTAAGCATTTCTTGAAGGGTATAGGCTGCACCGTATGCTTCCAGTGCCCACACTTCCATCTCCCCGAAACGCTGACCACCGAACTGCGCTTTACCACCCAGCGGTTGCTGAGTAACCAAGCTGTAAGAACCCGTTGAACGGGCGTGCATCTTATCGTCAACCAAGTGGTTCAGTTTCAGCATGTACATGTAACCTACGGTGACTTGACGCTCAAATTTCTCGCCAGTACGACCGTCGAACAATGTAATCTGACCTGAAGTTGGCAGACCGCCCAGTTTCAGCAGTTCTTTAATTTCTTTCTCTTTTGCACCATCAAACACTGGTGTTGCAATTGGCATACCTTTTCTCAGGTTCTCTGCCAAACGCATAACTTCTTCATCAGAGAAAGTATTTAAGTCAACTTTCTGACGCGGATCATCACCTAAATCGTAAGCTTTCTGGATGAATTCACGCAGTTTGGCAACTTCTTGCTGCTGTTTAAGCATAGCATTGATTTTTTCACCAATACCTTTAGCAGCCATACCTAAGTGAGTTTCCAGAATCTGACCGATGTTCATACGTGATGGTACGCCCAGCGGGTTCAGAACGATGTCAACTGGGTTACCGTTTTCATCGTAAGGCATGTCTTCAACTGGGTTGATTTTTGAGATAACACCTTTGTTACCATGGCGACCCGCCATTTTATCACCCGGTTGAATCTGACGTTTAACAGCCAGATAAACCTTAACAATTTTCAGTACGCCCGGTGCAAGGTCATCACCTTGAGTGATCTTGCGACGTTTTGCTTCCAGTTTCTTAGCGAACTCAGATTTCAGTTCATCGTACTGTTCAGCTAATTGCTCTAACTGGTTCTGTTTCTCTTCATCAGCTAATGCTAATTCTAACCAACGGTCACGAGGCAGTTTGTCCAGTTTATCAGCTTCAATACCACCGCTGATCAGTACAGAACGGATACGAGAGAACAGTGCGGATTCAAAAATACGCAGCTCTTCTGTTAAGTCTTTCTTCGCATCACGTAACTGAGTTTCTTCGATTTCCAGAGCACGTTTGTCCTTCTCTACACCATCACGGGTAAATACTTGTACGTCGATAACCGTACCAGATACGCCGTTAGGAATACGTAAAGAAGAGTCTTTAACGTCTGAAGCTTTTTCACCGAAGATAGCACGCAGCAGTTTTTCTTCTGGTGTTAATTGGGTTTCACCTTTAGGGGTGACTTTACCAACCAGAATGTCTCCGCCTTTCACTTCTGCACCGATATAAACGATACCGGATTCATCAAGTTTAGACAGTGCTGCTTCACCAACGTTTGGAATATCCGCAGTGATCTCTTCAGGCCCTAATTTGGTGTCACGAGACACACAAGAGAGTTCCTGAATGTGAATAGTTGTGAAACGGTCTTCTTGAACAACACGCTCAGAAACTAAGATGGAGTCTTCGAAGTTATAACCATTCCATGGCATGAATGCCACGCGCATGTTTTGACCCAGTGCTAATTCGCCGAGGTCTGTTGAAGGACCATCCGCTAACACATCACCACGTTCAACTGGTTCACCTAAAGATACGCAAGGCATCTGGTTAATACAGGTGTTCTGGTTAGAACGAGTGTATTTAGTCAGGTTATAGATATCGATTCCAGCTTCGCCCGGATACATCTCATCTTCGTTAACTTTGATAACGATACGAGAAGCATCAACGTATTGAACTGAACCACCACGTCTTGCAACAGCAGTAACACCGGAGTCAACCGCTACTGCACGTTCCATACCTGTACCAACTAATGGTTTGTCAGCACGTAAAGTAGGAACCGCTTGACGTTGCATGTTCGCACCCATCAATGCACGGTTGGCGTCATCGTGTTCAAGGAATGGAATCAGTGACGCACCAACAGAAACAACCTGTTGAGTCGAAACGTCCATATATTCAACTTGTTCACGGCTGAATAAGCTTGACTCGCCTTTGTTACGGCAAGTAACTAATTCTTCGATGAAACGGCCATCGTCGCTTAATACGGTGTTTGCCTGAGCAATGATGAAGTTACCTTCTTCGATTGCAGACAGGTAATGGATTTCATCAGTTACGATGCCATCACGGACTAAACGGTATGGAGTTTCTAAGAAACCGTACTCATTGGTCTGTGCATAAACAGATAATGAGTTGATCAGGCCGATGTTCGGACCTTCAGGGGTTTCGATTGGACAAACACGACCATAGTGAGTTGGGTGTACGTCACGTACTTCGAAGCCTGCACGTTCACGAGTCAGACCACCTGGGCCTAATGCAGAGATACGACGTTTATGCGTAATCTCAGACAGTGGGTTGTTCTGGTCCATAAATTGAGACAGCTGGCTGGAACCAAAGAACTCTTTAACTGCTGCTGAAATTGGCTTAGCGTTGATCATATCCTGTGGCATTAATGCATCGAGGTCGCCCAGAGAAAGACGCTCTTTCACTGCACGCTCAACACGAACCAGACCTACACGGAATTGGTTCTCAGCCATTTCGCCAACGGAACGAATACGACGGTTACCTAAGTGGTCGATATCATCGACTTCGCCTTTACCGTTACGGATATCGATGAGTTTACGCATAACATCAATGATGTCTTCTTCACTCAGGATACCAGAACCTTCGATTTCATCGCGGTTCAGTGAACGGTTGAACTTCATACGACCTACAGCAGACAAGTCGTAACGGTCTTCAGAGAAGAACAGGTTATCGAACAGGTTTTCTGCAGCTTCGCGTGTTGGCGGCTCACCAGGGCGCATCATACGGTAGATTTCTACCAATGCACTTAAGCGATCGTTAGTTGGGTCGACGCGAACGGTTTCAGAGATATAAGCACCGTGGTCTAAGTCGTTAGTGAACAATGTTTCGATTGTTTTGTGACCAGACTGGCTCAGACGTGCCAACATATCTAATGACAGTTCCATGTTCGCTGCACAAATCAGCTCACCGGTGCTCTCATCGATGTAATCTCTTGCAACAACTTTACCTGCGATGTATTCAACAGGAACTTCGATGTTGCTAACTTCTTCTTTTTCTAACTGACGAATATGACGAGCAGTGATACGACGGCCTTTTTCAACATAAACTTTGCCGTTTGCTTCGATATCGAAAGAAGCAGTTTCACCACGCAGACGCTCAGGAACCAGCGTCATCATCAGTTTGTTATCGCGGATTTGGAATACAGTTTTGTCGAAGAACAGATTTAAGATTTCTTCGGTGTTGTAATCCATTGCACGCAGAATAATGGTCGCAGGTAATTTACGGCGACGGTCAATACGTACAAACAGGTTATCTTTCGGATCGAATTCGAAATCAAGCCATGAACCACGGTAAGGAATAATACGTGCGTTATACAGCACTTTACCTGAAGAGTGAGTTTTACCTTTATCGCTATCGAAGAATACACCAGGACTACGGTGTAACTGGGAAACGATAACACGCTCAGTACCGTTGATAACAAAAGTTCCGTTTTCAGTCATGAGTGGAATTTCACCCATGTAGACTTCTTGTTCTTTGATGTCTTTAACGGTGCCTTCTGGAGCTTCTCGCTCATACACGATCAGGCGCAGTTTTACACGCAGTGGTGCAGAATAGGTCACGCCGCGAATTTGACATTCTTTAACGTCAAAAACAGGCTCGCCTAAACGATAGCTGACATATTGCAGTTCAGCATTACCGCTGTAACTCTGAATTGGGAATACGGAACGGAAAGCAGCTTCCAGACCATTCTGGCCATCAGGATCTTGCTCGATAAACTTCTGGAACGAGTCAAGTTGGATGGAAAGGAGATAAGGTATATCCAAAACTTGTGGACGTTTACCAAAATCCTTACGAATACGTTTTTTCTCGGTATAGGAGTAAACCATAGGTTTCCTCAGCTCGTTGATCAGTGACCCAAATCGTTCGCCTTTAGATTAAGGGCAGAACAGGAACGCGTTTTTGAAGAAATGGAAAATGAATACTTTCCTGAATACCCATTTCTATTACTCTTAAATCATTTCATTGCGTTGCAGTTGCTACCGAGCTACCCGAGCGGGTCGTAGCACAGAACACAGTATATTAAGTCGTCAAATAGAAAGAAGTATTGGAGGGTTGTTTGTTAACATTAAAACTGCGTGAAAAGCTGTTAACACCCATCACGCCTTACAGCGCAAAAAGGCTGGTGATTAAAAAATCACCAGCCATCAGCCTAATTACTTAAGCTGCGTTCTTGAAATTGAACTTATTTAAGTTCAACAGAAGCGCCTGCTTCTTCAAGAGATTTTTTCAGAGTTTCAGCTTCGTCTTTGCTTGCAGCTTCTTTGATAACTGCTGGAGCTGATTCTACCATGTCTTTAGCTTCTTTCAGGCCAAGACCGGTTGCACCACGAACTGCTTTGATAACTGCAACTTTGTTCGCACCAACAGATGCCAGAACAACGTCGAATTCAGTTTTTTCTTCAGCAGCTTCAGCTGGGCCCGCAGCAACAGCAACAGCTGCAGCAGCAGAAACGCCGAATTTTTCTTCCATCATAGTAATCAGTTCAACAACGTCCATTACAGACATTTCTGCAACTGCATCAAGGATTTGGTCTTTAGTGATAGACATAACAAGTGTTCCTAAAATTCAGAAATAGTTTATACGTTAAAAAGCAACGAAGGAAAGGGCTTATGCAGCTTCTTTCTGATCGCGCAGAGCAGCCAGAGTACGAACCAATTTGCCGGCAGCGGCTTCTTTCATGGTTGCCATCAGGCGTGCGATTGCTTCATCGTAAGTTGGGAGAGTTGCCAGACGATCGATATCTTTCGCTTGGATTAACTCACCTTCAAAGGCCGCAGCTTTAATCTCAAATGCTGGATTCGCTTTCGCGAACTCTTTGAACAGACGAGCGCCAGCGCCCGGATGTTCGTTAGAGAAAGCAATTAAGGTTGGACCAACAAACGCGTCTTTCAGTACATCATAAGAAGTACCTTCAACAGCACGGCGAATCAGTGTGTTACGAACAACACGGATATAAACGCCAGCTTCGCGACCTGCTTTACGCAGTTCAGTCATTTTTGCTACAGTTACGCCGCGTGAATCAGCAACAACTGCAGAAAGCGCGCCTTTGGCTACTTCGCTGACTTCAG
This sequence comes from Providencia sp. PROV202, assembly GCF_028479565.1. Classification (NCBI taxonomy): domain Bacteria; kingdom Pseudomonadati; phylum Pseudomonadota; class Gammaproteobacteria; order Enterobacterales; family Morganellaceae; genus Providencia; species Providencia sp. PROV202. Next base: position 34,571 of record NZ_JAMPNV010000025.1, read on the forward strand.
CAACAATCGCTTGTTTGTCTTGAAGATTTAGTGCCATTAGCTTCTTGCTCCTGGATTAACCGGGAAAACCCGGGACTCACATCACTCAAACACAACATTATGTAAGAGCGCTAAAACACGGTGAGCAGAATAGAAATCCAGAATTAAATTCTAGGTATCTCTGTCACCGTCTACGCAGGTAAATTAAGTAGCCACTAGTAACTAATAAACTACACCTGCGGTCTTGGACGGGGTCTGGAAAGGCCAGACTCCATACCGAAATTTGTGGTTTGTTGGGCACATTTCTATACCCAACAAACTCGAGGCGTCAAATTTTATACAAATTTGCCGCAAAGGTAAAGCCTAATTGCCAATTAGCAGATGCTAACGGAATTAAACTGCTGCTGACAGACCAGATTGGTCGATAGCAACACCTGCGCCCATGGTAGTGGACAGGCTGATTTTCTTGATGAAAACGCCTTTAGCAGAAGCTGGTTTTGCTTTTTTCAGCGCGATCAGCAGTGCTTCTAAGTTTTCTTTCAGTTTGTCAGCGTCGAAATCAGCTTTACCGATAGTGGTATGGATGATTCCGTTTTTGTCGTTACGGTAACGAACCTGACCCGCTTTAGCGTTATTAACCGCTTCAGCAACGTTAGGAGTTACAGTACCAACTTTCGGGTTTGGCATCAGACCACGTGGGCCCAGAACTTGACCTAATTGGCCAACAACGCGCATTGCATCTGGAGAAGCAATAACAACGTCAAAGTTCATTTCACCAGCTTTGATTTTATCAGCCAGATCTTCCATACCAACCAGTTCAGCGCCAGCAGCTTTAGCCGCTTCAGCGTTTGCGCCTTGTGCGAACACAGCAACGCGAACTGAACGGCCAGTACCGTGTGGCAGTACAGTTGCACCGCGAACGTTCTGGTCAGATTTACGAGCATCGATACCAAGATTGATAGCTACGTCAACGCTTTCAACGAATTTAGCAGTCGCTAATTCTTTCAGCAGGGCAACGGCTTCATTGATGTCATACTGTTTAGTTACATCAACTTTCTCACGGATATTGCGCATGCGCTTAGTCAGTTTAGCCATTCTATTAGTCCTCCACTACCAGGCCCATGGAACGAGCAGTACCAGCGATTGAACGCATCATCGCGTCAACGTCAGCACCAGTCATATCCGCAGCTTTAGTTTCTGCGATTTCGCGAACCTGTGCAGAAGTCACTTTACCAACTTTGTCTTTGTTCGGCTTACCAGAACCAGACTTAACGCCAGCCGCTTTTTTCAGCAGAACTGCTGCCGGTGGAGTTTTAGTTACGAAAGTGAATGAACGGTCTGCATAAACAGTAATAACAACAGGAATTGGTAAACCTTTTTCCAGGCTGTCTGTTTTTGCGTTGAACGCTTTACAGAATTCCATGATGTTCACACCTTGCTGACCCAGTGCTGGACCAACCGGTGGACTTGGGTTTGCCATACCAGCTGCTACTTGCAGCTTAACGTAGGCTTGTACTTTCTTAGCCATGAATATTTCCTCAAATTGGGTAATAACGCCTTAATGGATTAAGGCTCCCCGTTACATTAACGCCCCGCAACACACCGTTTGCGCAGTATGATGCCAAGCATAAAAAACAAAAGGCGCGAAATTGTATGAAAATTTCGCGCCTTTTGCAAGTCTGCTATTCGGATTAGTTAGGCTTTTTCTACCTGTCCGAAGTCTAACTCAACTGGAGTTGCACGACCAAAAATAGAAACAGAGACTTTTAAGCGGCTCTTCTCATAGTCGATTTCTTCAACAACACCGTTGAAGTCAGCGAATGGACCTTCGCTAACACGAACCATTTCACCTGGTTCAAATAGCGTTTTAGGACGTGGCTTATCACCAACTTGTTGTAAGCGATTCATGATCGCATCAACTTCTTTATCACTAATTGGTGCTGGACGATCTGAAGTCCCACCGATAAAGCCCATTACACGCGGAACACTGCGTACTAAGTGCCAAGAGTCATCATTCATGACCATTTGAACTAATACGTAACCAGGGAAGAATTTACGCTCGCTCTTACGGCGCTGGCCGCTACGGATCTCAACAACTTCTTCAGTTGGGACCATAACATCGCCAAACAACTCTTCCATATTATGTAATTTGATATGTTCACGCAGAGACTGTGCTACGCGACCTTCAAAACCAGAGAATGCCTGAATGACATACCAGCGTTTTTTAGGTAAATCTGACATTTAGAATAACCTCAGGCTTGTAATAAATGAAACTAAACGCACTAGGATACCATCTAATCCCCACAGGATTAGTGACATTACAGCCGTTACAGCAGCAACAATCAAAGTCGTTTGTAATGCTTCCTGGCGAGTAGGCCAAATGACTTTCTTCACCTCGATGCGAGCTTCGCGCGCAAACGCCAGAGTTGCTTTACCTTTTGTGGTCCACAAAGCAACAGCACCAGCAATAGCTACTACAGCCACAACTGCAAAAGCACGCAGTGCGAGATTATATTGACGGAAGTAATAGTTGCCCACGATAGCAACAATTAATAAGGCACAGACAACTACCCATTTGAAGATGTCTGCACTGCGTCCACTTCCTTGAGCTTCGCTATTCGCACTCATAATTCAACCTGTTACCATGAAGTATGTATAAAGCTCGCTTGCCTTACCTATGCAGTATGGCAATCAGAGCACACCAATAGAATATGCCAGCATACCCAGTAAATTTAATAACCACCTTATTTCGAAAATAAATTTCTTTTCGTGGCAGCGGTAAAATATACCATAACTTCTGAGCAAAACCTTAATAAATCTCATATAACTGCATCAGGCTCTCAATACAGTCAGTAAATCGTTGTTTCAGAGCCTATCTCACCAATAATTATGAAAACGATTGATGAGATAGGTTCTTAGGTTTAAACGCTAACATTTTAAAAACTTGAGTATAAAAAGGGCATCAGTCGATGCCCTTTTTACTAAA
>NZ_JAMPNV010000026.1:0-24751 GCF_028479565.1 Providencia sp. PROV202
ATCGTGACAACGGATGCGCATTATAGGGAGCTCGGAAAATTACACAACCTTTTTTTTTAAAAAAAATATCGTTTGCAGATAATTTCATCATTATGCTTTTTTTACTATCATTATGGTTATAAAAACAGCTGTTTTGCCGTATAATTCTATTCTTACTGCCCTCTCTTAATTATTTGATTCTTAATTAAGAGCTTCTTTATAGTTACCTTTATATCCATCTACGTTTTATGGCTACGAATATGAATACATCTTTAAGACCTTATTTAAAAACCTTCCCTTCTGTCGCTGCTACTGTTTTTATTGATCCATCTTCTGTCGTCATTGGAGATGTTCGCTTAGCCGAAGATGTAAGTATCTGGCCACTATCAGTACTACGTGGTGATGTGAATTATATCTCTATAGGTGCACGTACAAATATTCAGGATGGTTCAATTCTACATGTCACCCATAAGTCCACCAGCAATCCTGATGGAAATCCGTTAATCATTGGGGAAGATGTCACTGTTGGGCATAAAGCCATGCTGCATGGATGCACGATCGGTAATCGAGTTCTTGTCGGTATGGGATCTATCGTAATCGATGGGGCTATTATTGAAGATGATGTAGTGATCGGCGCTAATAGCCTCGTCACTCAAGGAAAAAAACTAGAGTCTGGCTACTTATATATGGGAAGCCCAGCCAAAGCGATTCGAAAACTCACCGAAGCTGAACTTAACCATTTACGTTATTCAGCTAATAACTATGTTGAGTGGAAAAATAATTATTTATCGTCCAACAACTCATAGAAGCCATTTTCATTATCGAGTCCTTGTTCAATCAAGGCCTCGAACTCCTCTTCTATATCCCAACGATAATGTTGAAAAAGTGCCAGTGGAGTTTCATTCTGCCCATAGCGCCTAATAAGTAGTGTTTGTGAGACAACACACTCTGAAAGTAGCCCATTGACTAAAACAGGGAAACGTATCTTATTAATAGCGGGATCCCACACTTCCCTATCTGGAAATTGAATCGCCTGATTCATTATTCAAGTTCCTTTTTTAACTCTTTTAATACTGGTTCTATCTCTGGAATCACCCCATGCCAAAGTTTAAAAGCAAATGCTGCTTGCCCAACCAGCATACCTAAGCCATCCGCTAGCTTATTCACTTTATACTGCTTAGCAAATGACAAAAACGGTGTTAAACCTCGTTGATAAAACATGTCATAGCATGCGGTCTGTTGGGAAAATAGTTCAGGATTGATTTTAGGGATCTCGCCAGTCACTCCAGAAGAAGTACCATTAATGATTAGATCAAACTCTGCTGAAATGAGCTGCTCCATTGGTCTACTCTGTATTTTCCCAAGAGCCGAAAACTGGTGAGCTAAAGATTCTGCTTTTATAAAGGTTCTGTTAGTCAATGTAATATCGCAGCCGTACTCAAGTAGAGGTAATAGAGCGCCACGAGTTGCACCACCAGCTCCAATAACCAATATTTTGCTTGTGGGTGACACAAATCCAAGGCGCTGTAGATCAAGCAACAATCCAGCACCATCCGTATTGTCACCCAACAAACGGTGATTATCGAGTTTTCTAATCGTATTTACGGCACCACAGGTTTGGGCTCTTTCTGTCAACTCTGATACGTATTGAAAGGCTCTTTCTTTAAACGGCAATGTAATGTTTGCACCCTGCCCGCCTTTTTCGAAGAAATCTGATAAATAGGCTTCAAAATCTTCTACAGGAGAAAGTATTTTCTGGTATTCAAGATCAATGCCTGTCTGCTTGGCAAACATTTGATGTATTGACGGTGATTTACTGTGTTGAATCGGGTTACCAAAAACTGCAAACATTCCCATTAATCATTATCCTTTACGATATAATTGCCCAGTCAAAGCATCTCGAATTTCTGATGGATTTAATCTTCCACCAACAGCCCCATCAAGAACGGGGATCGTTTCTTTAAACTGTGCAATCACTTCTTCTGTGGTTCGACATGGTTCCAATCCACTCAAATTTGCACTCGTTGATACGATTGGTTTGCCATATTCACTGCAAAGCTCTTTCACTAACTCATGGTTTGTGACACGAACAGCTAAAGTATCAAATTGACCCGTTAACCATTTTGGTGTTGTTTTCTTTGCAGGAATTACCCAAGTGACAGGTCCTGGCCACGTAGCAAACATCGCTTGACGCTGTTGCTCATTAAGTTTGCTGTCATCGATATAATTTTTGAGTTGCTCATAATTATCAGCGATCAAAATTAACCCTTTTTCCCAAGGGCGCTGTTTCAATTCAAGTAATTTATTTACCGCAACCTCACTATCAGGGTCACACCCTAAGCCAAAAACAGCTTCAGTGGGATAAGCGATAACTTGTTGTTGTTTCAGTGCTTCAATAATATTTTTAATTGCAGGTGTAGATTGATTTTGCATAGTTTTAACTCATGATTCTTCTTGTAACTTACCGCAGCGTTTGCTGGCACAGAACAATCTTACTCCCTGTCCAACCTTTTTTTCCATAAGTAATGGGTATTCACAAGACTGACATTTTCCCACTACAGGCTTATTATTCAGGATAAACTGACAGTTAGGATAATTATCGCAAGCATAAAAAGTTTTACCAAAACGGGATTTTCTTTGTAGCAAATTGCCTGTTTGGCATTGAGGACAAGGAACCTTAGTTTCATCCGGTTTATCAATGAGCTCTGTATGTTCACATTCAGGATAGTGGCTACAACCGATAAACATCCCAAAACGCCCTTGTTTTAATACCAAATCATACCCGCATTTAGGACAGCTTTGACCTTCCAATACTTTGACAATGTGAGTCTCTGCAACAGCTCTTAATGGCTTAATATAATGACATTGAGGGTAACCAGAACATGCTAAAAAAGGCCCATGAGCTCCGTTACGGATAACGAGCAAAGAGTTACATTCAGGACAGTACTCATTTTTATCTGTATCAAAAGGCAATTGCTTAGACATGTTTTTGTTTAATCCACTCTTTTTTCAATGACTAGTTTACTCTGATATATCCACCAGCCACTGATATAATTGCGCCATTAATCTCTAATTCAGTTAAGGCTGAAATCACTTGCGTGATAGGTAACTGTAATTCAGTAGCGATGATATCTGCAGGGGTCGATTGGTACCCTACCATACCTAAAATCCGACTTTCTGTCAGATTTAACTCTGTCTGTGCAGAGGTTTCAATCTCCAATTCTGGTTGTATCCAATTTGGTGAACATTCTAGATGCAATAATATGTCTTCGGGTTCTACCAGCAGATATGCCCCTTGTTGTATCAACCAGTGATTACCGCTAAATGCGGAGTTACCTAATGGTGCCGGCAGTGTAAATAGATCCCGATTTTGTTCAATTGCATATCGGGCTGTAATCAACGATCCACTTTTCATACCCGCTTCGATAACCAATACTGCTTTACTTAGCCCACTAATGATACGGTTTCTTCGAGGGAACTGTTTTGGTAATGGGGGAGCATCAGGAAAATACTCTGAAACTAATACACCTTCAGACCTAATTCTTTCTGCTAAATCAAAGTGTTGTTTCGGATAAATATAGGAAAGCCCACTTCCTAGTACAGCGACTGTTTTCCCTTGATTATCTATCGCTGTTTTATGGCTAATACCATCAATACCGAGAGCCAAACCACTGGTGATTGTCAATTTGTAATCTATAAATTTTCGAACAAATGCTTCTGTCCATTTCTTACCATACTCGGTAACTTGCCGACTTCCTATAATAGCAATTTGCTTTTCAGATAATAATTCACTTCGTCCCGACACAAAAAGTAATAATGGCGGGTTATATATCTGCTTTAATAAAAAAGGATATTGCACATCTAAAAATGTAATCAATTGATTTTCTGTATTTTCTAGCCATTTCAACGTTGATTCAATTCGCCTTAAAGAGACATTAAGGAATTGCAATCGTTGCATTTCATTCAGCCCACAAGCTTTTAAGACTGTATGATTTACTTTATCCACTTGTTTTAATTGAGATACTATCTTTGGCGCTATTTTTATTCCAACTCGGCTAACTTGCGAAAGTCTTAGCCATATTTCCTGTTCATTCATTTTGTCTTCCTGACAGTAAGTTAGCACATTTAGAAACGAACAAATCATAACCAATACTGTCAATATGACTGATAAATGTCTAGAATAGACAGTAATTACCTTTCAAATTTTGGAAACTACTCGAAAAATTTATGTCAGTCTTAAACGTGTTACATTATCCAGACGAGCGCCTTCGCACCGTTGCAAAACCAGTTGAAAAAGTTGATGCATCTATCCAGCGTATTATTGATGATATGTTCGATACGATGTATGACGAAGAAGGTATTGGACTCGCAGCAACGCAAGTGGATATCCACCAGCGCATCATCGTTATTGACGTTTCTGAATCACGTAATGAACGCCTTGTACTTATCAATCCTGAGCTGCTTAATAAAGAAGGCGAAACTGGTATAGAAGAAGGCTGCCTATCTATCCCTGAACAGCTAGGATTTGTACCAAGAGCGGAGAAAGTGAAAGTTCGTGCCCTTGATTATAACGGTACATCATTTGAACTTGAAGCTGATGGCCTACTTGCTATCTGCATCCAACATGAAATGGACCATTTAGTTGGAAAATTGTTCGTTGATTACTTATCACCTTTGAAGCGTCAACGTATTCGTCAGAAAGTAGAAAAACTCGATAGACTGAGAGCTAAAGAAGCTAAAAGTCGTTGAGTTGATAAGAAGTTAATCTTTATTACTATAAATGGGAAAGGATCGTGTCAGAACCATTAAGAATTATTTTTGCAGGTACGCCTGATTTCGCAGCTAAGCATTTGGCCGCATTGTTAGAAACCAATCATAATATTGTTGGTGTATTAACTCGTCACGATAAACCTGCAGGTAGAGGCAAAAAGCTAACAGCGAGCCCTGTGAAGATCCTTGCGGAAGAACACGGAATACCAGTTTTCCAGCCTGTTACTTTACGTGATCCAGACAATCAACAGTGGATCAAAGATCAAAATGCTGATCTGATGATTGTCGTTGCTTATGGTTTGCTCCTACCGCAAGCAGTTTTGGATATCCCCCGTTTAGGCTGTTTGAATGTTCATGGTTCGTTGTTACCACGTTGGCGAGGCGCAGCTCCAATCCAACGATCCATTTGGGCTGGCGACCACGAAACTGGTGTCACTATCATGCAAATGGATGCCGGCCTTGATACCGGAGATATGCTATATAAAGCTATTTGTCCGATTACTGCTGAAGATACCAGTGCAACTTTATATGAAAAACTGGCGATTACAGGGCCTAAAGCACTTATTCATACAGTAAATTTACTCTCTTCAGGTCATTGTATCCCAGAGAAACAAGATGATTCTCTCGCTAATTACGCTGAAAAATTATCTAAAGATGAAGCGCGAATTAATTGGCAGCTACCAGCTGAACACATTGAGCGCTGTATTCGAGCCTTTAATCCTTGGCCAATGAGTTATTTCATGGTTCAAGAGCAATTAATCAAAGTATGGCAAGCTGAAGCCATCGCTCAAGAACATAATCAGCGCCCAGGTACTATCATCAGTGCCGATAAAAAAGGCATCAGTGTTGCAACTGGTAATGGGATATTAAATATTACTCAGCTACAACCACCAGGCAAAAAAGCGATGAGTGCGCAAGATATACTTAACTCCCGCCGCGAATGGTTCATTCCTGAGCAATTGCTAGACTAATATATTGGTAGCATTACCTAAAAATGCAAAATTCGGTAATGCTACTTAAGTAACTAATAGACTCTCTTTCAATTATGAAAAACAAATATAATTTGCGTAGTATCGCAGCGACCGCCATTAGTCAAGTATTAGATAACGGGCAATCATTAAGTACCGTTTTACCTGATCTACAACGTAATATTAATGATAAAGATAAAGCGCTACTGCAGGAGATTTGCTTCGGAGTTTTACGTTATCTACCAAAGCTCGAATGGTTTATTAGTCAGCTAATGGAAAAACAGCTAACAGGCAAGCAAAGAACTTTGCATTACCTCATCATGGTTGGGCTTTATCAATTACTCTATACTCGCATCCCTGCACATGCGGCTTTAGCAGAAACCGTGGATGGTGCAGTTGCATTAAAGCGCCCACAGTTGAAAGGCCTAATAAATGGGGTACTACGCTCTTTCCAACGTCAGCAAGTTCAATTAGAAGAACGTAACACAAATAATAATAGCCAATATTTACATCCTAGTTGGTTATTAAAACGCATTCAAGCCGCCTACCCTGATAGCTGGGAAAATATTGTTGATGCCAATAATCAGCGTCCACCTATGTGGTTGAGAGTTAACTCCCAACATCATACAGCCGCACAATATTTAGAGTTACTCGAACAAGCAGAAATTACAGCATACTTGCACCCATCACATCCAAGTGCAATTCGTTTAGAAGAAGCGACTCCTGTTACCCGCTTACCCGGTTTTGAAGATGGCTGGTCAACAGTGCAAGACGTCTCTGCACAAGGTTGCGCTGAACTACTCTCTCCAGCTAATGGCGAAAATATTCTCGACTTATGTGCAGCACCGGGCGGGAAAACAACACATATTTTAGAACTTGCCCCTAAAGCCCATGTTCTCGCCGTAGATATTGATGAGTCACGGCTCAAGCGAGTGAAAGAAAATCTGCAAAGATTGAAGCAACAAGCTATTGTTATTCAAGGGGATGGTACCAAACCTGAAGAATGGGCGAAAGGTCAACAATTTGATCGTATTTTGCTTGATGCTCCATGCTCTGCAACGGGAGTTATTAGACGCCACCCTGATATTAAATGGCTAAGGCGCGATTCAGATATTCAAGAGCTATCTCAGTTACAGGCTCAAATCTTAGAGGCTGTATGGCCATACTTAAAACCTGGCGGCACATTAGTGTATGCCACATGCTCCATCATGCCTGAAGAAAATAGCCAGCAGATTCAGCATTTCCTTTCTAAACATACTGATGCAAGTATGAATGATGGTACAGAATTAGGCTTACAAATATTACCAAGCATAACAGGGGGTGATGGTTTCTTTTACGCCCGCTTACTCAAGCACGTACAGTAATATTTAACAAAGACTCTGAGATAGGAAGATGCTATGAAGATCATTATTCTAGGTGCAGGGCAAGTCGGTGGGACACTCGCTGAAAACTTAGTGGATGAAAATAACGATATTACCGTTGTTGATACCAATGCCGATCGCTTGCGTCAGCTACAGGATCAGTTTGATCTGCGCGTAGTTAATGGGCATGGATCCCATCCCCGAGTTCTTAGAGATGCTGGAGCTGAAGATGCGGATATGTTAGTTGCGGTAACTAACTCAGATGAGACCAACATGGTTGCTTGTCAAATTGCTTATAGCCTATTTAATACGCCGAATAAAATCGCACGTATTCGTGCAACCGAATATATCCGCGAAGCTGACAAGCTTTTTTTGGCAGAACAAATCCCTATTGATTATCTGATATCACCGGAACAGCTGGTTATTGAATATATCTATAAACTTATACAATATCCGGGGGCTCTACAGGTCGTTAATTTTGCCGAAGGTAAAGTAAGCATTGTTGCTGTAAAAGCCTACTATGGGGGTTCTCTAGTAGGTAATGCATTGTCTAGCTTACGTGAGCACATGCCACACATTGATACTCGCGTTGTCGCGATATTCCGTCAAGATAGACCGATTCGCCCTCAAGGTTCCACCATTATTGAAGCGGGTGATGAAGTTTTCTTCGTTGCCTCCACTCAACATATTAGAGCGGTAATGAGTGAGCTCCAGCGATTAGAAAAACCCTACAAGCGTTTAATGATTGTTGGTGGTGGCAACGTAGGTGCTGGCTTAGCTAAGCGATTGGAAAAAGACTATAGCGTTAAACTGATTGAACGTAATCAGGAAAGAGCAACTGAATTAGCTGAATTGCTCCATGATACGATTGTTTTTTATGGTGATGCCTCAGATCAAGAGTTACTAACTGAAGAACACATTGAACAAATGGATGTTTTTATTGCGCTTACCAATGATGATGAAGCAAATATCATGTCCGCTATGCTTGCGAAAAAAATGGGCGCTAAAAAAGCCATGGTATTAATTCAACGCTCTGCCTATGTTGAATTAGTTCAAGGTGGTGTTATTGATATTGCCGTATCTCCACAGCAAGCAACCATTTCAGCTTTACTTGGTCATGTCAGAAAGGCGGATATTGTCAGTGTTTCATCATTGCGCCGAGGAGTTGCAGAGGCTATTGAAGCGATCGCCCACGGTGATGAAAACACATCAAAAGTGGTTGGTAAGAAAATATCAGAAATTAAGCTTCCTCCAGGGACAATTATTGGTGCCATCGTAAGAGAGGAAGAAGTCATTATTGCTAGTGATTACCATATTATCGAGCAAGGTGACCATGTCATTATGTTTATTACCGATAAAAAATATGTTCCGGATGTAGAAAAGCTGTTCCAGCCAAGTCCGTTATTTTTATAATTATCTAAAATAAATAGTAAAAATTTGCAGGTTAATAATTCTAGATACTATAATTTTGTTACGTGGTTCCACACGTTTAGTCATTTAGTTAATAAATAAAGGGAAGGGGTCGTACATGAGTTTTTTAAAAGAGTTCCGCGAATTTGCCATGAAAGGCAACGTTGTGGATATGGCTGTCGGTATTATTATTGGTGCTGCATTTGGTAAAATTGTTTCTTCATTAGTTGCCGATGTGATCATGCCACCATTAGGATTAATCATTGGTGGCGTAGATTTTAAACAATTCAGCCTTGTACTTCGAGAAGCGGAAGGGAGTGTACCTGCCGTAGTGATGAATTATGGGATGTTTATCCAAACAGTTTTTGATTTTGTTATTGTCGCATTTGCTATTTTTATGGCAATCAAGGTAATGAACAAAGTTCGTCGTGAAAAAGAAGAGGCTGCACCAGCAGAACCTGCTGCTCCATCTACAGAAGAAGTTTTACTATCTGAAATTCGTGACTTACTGAAAGAACAGAATAAAAAATAACTAAAAGGCCAGTGGTAATCAGTTTATTAACCGATTACCACTGGCCTCCCAGTTACCTGCCTTATTTGCTTTTCCTTTTCTTGTATAGCTTCCTTTACCTTTCTTATTCTTCTCAACTCTCTGGCGAAATAGTGGGTCATGTAACAGTGCCTCAATGGCATTATCTTTAATCTCACCACGCTTATGCTGATACTTATTCATAATCTACCTTCATTATCAGTTTTAAATTAATAAATTTTTGATGCGCCTTTTTCTAGGATCTCCATGATAGAACAATATGTCGATGCATGCTCATCACCACAACATGCTGAACTCAAGGTCTTCAGTGAGTCTCTCATAATGATCAGCTCTTGGATCTTCTTTTCCACTTCAATCAGCCTGATATCAACAATATTCTTTGATTCCTGACAAGTATGGTGTTCGGGATCAACTCGGATCGACAATAGCTCAGTTATCGCTTCAAGTGTAAACCCTAGCTGCTTAGCATAACGGATAAAACGTAGGCGCTGTAAATCTTGCTCCGTAAACAACCGGTAGCCACCTTCAGTTCTCGTTTTGTGCCCCATCAAACCCTGCTTTTCATAAAAACGGATTGTATCTGGTGTTACATCTGCCAATTTAGCTATTTGACCAATCTTATACATGCTCATTTTCTTATGCCTATAAGTATGGATAGAAAATAAAAATTCAAGGATGGAAAAGAATTAATTTGGAGGGTAAGAATAGCAGGTACAAAAAAACCGGGCAATACACCCGGTTTTCTTGAAAGCAATTACAGATTACTCTGCAGCTGCTTCTTGAGACTCAACAGCACGGTCAACAAGCTCGATGTAAGCCATCGGAGCGTTGTCGCCTGCGCGGAAGCCACACTTAAGAATACGAGTGTAACCACCTGCGCGAGCTGCGAAACGAGGTCCCAGTTCATTAAATAATTTTGCAACGATCTCGTTATCACGAGTACGTGCGAATGCCAGACGACGATTAGCTACGCTGTCGGTCTTGGCAAGAGTAATCAGCGGCTCAACGACGCGACGCAGTTCTTTCGCTTTAGGCAGAGTCGTCTTGATGATTTCATGACGAACTAAAGAACCTGCCATGTTACGGAACATAGCTTGGCGGTGGCTGCTGTTGCGGTTCAATTGACGACCACTCTTACGATGGCGCATGACCTTATCCTTCTCAGTAAAACCTTAACCTGTGATCCTAATCATCAGCAATACTTGCTGGTGGCCAATTTTCTAAGCGCATGCCCAGAGAAAGACCACGAGATGCCAAGACGTCCTTAATTTCAGTAAGAGATTTCTTACCAAGGTTCGGAGTTTTGAGCAACTCAACTTCTGTACGCTGTACCAGATCACCGATGTAGTGGATAGCTTCTGCTTTGAGGCAGTTAGCAGAGCGGACAGTCAATTCCAGATCGTCAACTGGGCGCAGTAAGATAGGATCGAATTCTGGTTTCTCTTCTTTAACTTCTGGCTGACGTACATCACGTAGGTCAACAAAAGCTTCAAGTTGTTCAGCCAGAATGGTAGCTGCACGGCGAATCGCCTCTTCAGGATCGATTGTACCATTAGTTTCCATTTCGATTACTAACTTATCCAAGTCAGTACGCTGTTCAACACGAGCTGCTTCAACATTGTAGGCAATACGCTCTACAGGGCTATAGCAAGCATCGACTAACAGACGACCGATTGGGCGCTCATCTTCTTCCGAATGAACTCGGGCAGAAGCCGGCACATAACCACGACCACGCTGAACTTTAATACGCATATTTACAGATGCGCTTTCGTCAGTGAGGTGGCAGATCACATGCTGTGGCTTGACGATTTCGACATCACCATCATGGATGATGTCGGCTGCAGTCACAGGGCCAATGCCAGATTTATTCAAGGTTAAAATAACTTCATCTTTCCCCTGAACTTTTACCGCCAGCCCTTTCAGGTTGAGGAGAATCTCCAGGATATCTTCCTGTACACCTTCTTTGGTGCTGTACTCATGCAGTACACCATCAATCTCAACCTCTGTCACCGCACAACCCGGCATAGACGAAAGCAGAATACGGCGCAGTGCGTTACCTAGAGTGTGGCCAAAGCCGCGCTCTAAAGGCTCAAGGGTCACCTTAGCGTGCGTCGAACTCACTTGCTCGATATCTACCAGGCGCGGTTTTAGAAACTCTGTCACAGAACCCTGCATTGTGTCCTCTCTTTGGTGCTAAGCTTTACTTGGAGTAAAGCTCGACGATCAGGTGTTCGTTAATGTCCGCAGACAAGTCAGTACGTTCAGGAATACGTTTGAACACACCTTCCATTTTAGCAGCATCAACTTCCAGCCAAGTTGGCTTCTCACGCTGTTCAGCCAGCTCTAAAGCAGCCTTGATACGAGACTGTTTTTTAGCTTTCTCACGAACGCTGATAACGTCATTCGGGGAAACCTGATAAGAAGCGATATTAACTACACGACCATTTACCATGATAGCTTTATGGCTAACCATTTGACGTGCTTCTGCGCGAGTTGCGCCAAAGCCCATACGGTAAACGACGTTATCTAAACGACCTTCCAGCAGGGTCAGCAGGTTTTCACCTGTGTTGCCTTTCAGGCGAGTTGCTTCTTTATAATAGTTACGGAATTGACGTTCCAGAACACCGTAAATACGACGAACTTTTTGTTTTTCACGTAACTGAACACCATAGTCAGACAGACGCGGTTTACGCGCACCGTGCTGGCCAGGTGCCTGTTCTAATTTACACTTGGTGTCAATCGCGCGAACACCAGACTTCAGGAAGAGGTCTGTTCCTTCGCGACGGCTCAGCTTGAGCTTAGGACCCAAATATCTAGCCATTTTCTTTCTCCAACAGTCCTAAAAAAAACGAAACGTATTAAACGCGACGTTTTTTCGGTGGGCGACAACCGTTATGAGGGATAGGAGTCACATCAGTAATATTAGTGATGCGGAAACCAGCGGCGTTCAGAGCACGAATTGTTGATTCGCGACCCGGACCCGGTCCCTTAACCATAACTTCCAGGTTTTTGATTCCGTATTCTTTCACAGCTTCTGCGCAACGCTCTGCCGCAACTTGTGCTGCGAACGGAGTGGATTTGCGAGAACCACGGAAACCGGAACCACCGGCAGTTGCCCAACCTAATGCGTTACCCTGACGGTCAGTAATGGTAACGATTGTGTTGTTGAAAGAAGCATGGATATGAGCCACACCGTCTGAGACTTGTTTTCTTACACGCTTACGTGCACGAACTGGTGCCTTTGCCATTATTCAATACCCCGACTTATTTCTTGATCGGCTTACGCGGACCCTTACGGGTACGAGCGTTAGTCTTAGTACGCTGTCCGCGCACAGGAAGACCACGACGATGACGTAAACCACGGTAACATCCAAGGTCCATAAGACGCTTGATGCTCAGGGTAATTTCACGGCGTAAGTCACCTTCTACAACATATTTAGCAACTTCGTCACGCAGCTTGTCGATTTGTTCTTCAGACAGCTCACTGATCTTAACATTTTCAGCAATACCAGTTGCTTCACAGATAGCCTGTGAACGAGTTTTGCCGATGCCGAAAATCGATGTTAAAGCGATTACGGTATGTTTATGATCAGGAATGTTAATGCCTGCTATACGGGCCACTATGCACTCCTAAGTTAAAATATACATTACTGTGCTGAAAAGCCCGTTTTCAGGATACTCAAACAATAATGTATCTTAGATAAAAAAGATTGGCTGGCTAATTTAGCCAGCTCAACCCAACTTTGCAAGAAAAAAATGCTTTTTCTTAGCCTTGACGTTGTTTATGTCTTGGCTCAACACTGCAAATCACACGAACGCTACCATTGCGACGAATAATTTTGCAGTTACGGCATAATTTCTTGACGGAAGCACGAACTTTCATTTTTACTCTCCGTAACTTCTAAGCAAACCATAATCACTCGCGTGATTATTTACCTTTTAGATTTGCTTTCTTCAATGCAGACTCATACTGACTTGACATCATCAGAGTTTGCACTTGAGCCATAAAGTCCATGATAACGACAACCACGATTAAGAGGGAAGTACCACCAAAGTAAAAAGGTACTTTCATTGCGTCACGCATGAACTCCGGGATTAGGCAGATAAAGGTAATATAAAGAGCACCGACTAATGTTAATCGTGTCATTACCTTATCGATGTACTTGGCCGTTTGCTCTCCCGGACGAATTCCTGGTACAAATGCACCGGACTTCTTCAGGTTATCTGCTGTTTCTCTTGGGTTGAAAACCAACGCAGTATAGAAGAAACAGAAGAAGATGATCGCAGAGGCATAAAGCAACACATATAACGGTTGTCCAGGCTGTAAGTACATAGATACTGTAGTCAGCCAGTCCCAACCAGTTCCATCACCAAACCAAGACGCTATTGTACCCGGGAATAGTATGATACTGGAAGCAAAAATTGCAGGAATTACACCCGCCATATTCACTTTTAACGGTAAATGTGTACTTTGTGCAGCGTAGACACGGCGTCCTTGTTGGCGTTTAGCGTAGTTTACGACGATACGACGTTGACCACGTTCCATAAACACTACAAAGAAAGTTACCGCGAATACTAATACCGCAACCAACAGCAACAGGAGGAAGTGCAGATCGCCTTGCCGAGCTTGCTCGATAGTATGGCCAATAGCCGGCGGGAGACCCGCAACAATACCAGCGAAGATAATAATTGAAATACCGTTACCGATACCTCTTTCAGTTATCTGCTCACCTAACCACATAAGGAACATAGTCCCTGTGACTAAGCTAACAACTGCCGTGAAGTAGAATGGGAGGCCTGGATCAAGAACTAATCCCTGCATCCCTGGCATATTCGGTAGACCCATTGCAATACCAATAGATTGGAATATTGCTAATACCAGAGTACCCCAGCGAGTATATTGGCTTATCTTCCGACGACCTGCTTCTCCTTCCTTCTTGATCTCTGCTAATCGTGGGTTAACCACAGATAATAACTGGACAATGATCGATGCCGAAATATACGGCATGATACCCAGAGCAAAGATAGAAGCACGGCTAAGAGCACCACCAGAGAACATGTTAAACATTTCAATGATGGTGCCTTGTTGCTGTTCGAGCAATTTGGCAAGCACAGTGGCATCAATACCAGGGATTGGAATAAAAGAACCAATTCGGAAAACAATTAGCGCCCCAATAACAAACAAAAGTCTGCGTTTTAGTTCGCCAGCTCCACCTTTGGCACTTTGGAAATCTAATCCTGGTTGTTTAGCCATCTGTCACTTATTCCTCAATTTTACCGCCGGCAGCTTCGATTGCAGCGCGAGCACCTTTAGTAACACGAAGGCCACGTACAGTAACTGCACGATTCACTTCGCCAGACAGAATAACTTTTGCGTATTCAATCTGGATGTCAATAACGTTCGCGGCTTTCAGTGCGTTCAGATCAATAACATCGCCTTCAACAGAAGCAAAATCAGACAGACGGATTTCCGCAGTGATCATTGCTTTACGTGAAGTGAAACCGAATTTCGGTAAACGACGGTATAAAGGCATCTGGCCACCTTCGAAACCACGACGTACGCCACCGCCAGAACGAGACTTCTGACCTTTGTGACCACGGCCGCCGGTTTTACCCAGACCAGAACCGATACCACGACCTACGCGTTTAGGCGCGTGCTTGGCACCTTCAGCCGGAGACAGAGTATTTAAACGCATCTCTTACTCCTCAACTTTAACCATGTAGGAAACCAAGTTGATCATACCACGAACAGCAGGAGTATCCTCGCGCTCTACTGTATGACCAATGCGACGCAGACCTAAACCGACCAGTGTTGCCTTGTGTTTCGGCAGACGACCGATTGAACTGCGAACTTGTGTAATTTTAATAGTCTTAGCCATGGCTGATTACCCCAGAATTTCTTCGACGGATTTTCCACGCTTAGCTGCGACCATTTCTGGAGACTTCATGCTGTCTAAAGCATCCAGTGTTGCACGAACCACGTTGATTGGGTTAGTGGAACCATAGGTTTTAGCCAGTACGTTGCGAACTCCAGCTACCTCTAAAACAGCACGCATTGCACCACCGGCAATAATACCGGTACCTTCGTGAGCAGGTTGCATAAACACGCGAGAACCGGTGTGTGTACCTTTCACTGGGTGGAATAATGTGCCGTTGTTTAGAGCAACGGTTTTCATACTGCGACGGGCTTTTTCCATCGCTTTCTGGATTGCTGCCGGAACTTCGCGCGCTTTGCCGTAACCAAAACCAACGCGACCGTTACCATCACCAACTACAGTCAGTGCGGTAAAGCTGAAAATACGGCCACCTTTAACGGTTTTAGCTACGCGGTTTACCGCGATCAGCTTTTCCTGCAGTTCGCCAGCTTGTTTTTCGATGTGAGACATCTTACACCTCTACCTTAGAACTGAAGGCCAGCTTCACGGGCAGCATCTGCCAGTGCCTGGACTCTACCATGATATTGGAAACCAGAACGGTCAAAAGCAACAACAGTGATGCCTTTTTCCAGTGCACGCTCAGCAATTAATTTACCAACTGCTGCTGCTGCATCTTTGTTTCCAGTGAATTTCACTTGCTCATTGATAGCTTTTTCTGTAGTAGAAGCGGCAACCAATGTTTCAGAACCGTTAGGTGCAATAACCTGCGCATAAATATGGCGTGGAGTACGATGTACCACCAGGCGAGTCGCACCCAACTCTTGGATCTTGCGGCGTGCGCGGGTCGCACGACGGATACGAGCTGCTTTCTTATCCATAGTGTTACCTTACTTCTTCTTAGCCTCTTTAGTACGCACGATTTCATCGGCGTAACGAACACCTTTACCTTTATAAGGCTCAGGACGACGGTAAGCACGCAATTCTGCCGCTACTTGACCAATCACTTGCTTGTCCGCACCTTTCAGTACGATTTCAGTTTGTGTTGGACATTCAGCAGTAATGCCTGCTGGCAGTGCGTGTTCAACCGGATGCGAGAAACCTAAAGACAAGCTTACTGCATTGCCTTTGATTGCTGCACGGTAACCAACACCGACCAGTTGAAGTTTTTTGGTGAAGCCTTCGGTAACACCGATAACCATCGCATTCAGCAGTGAGCGAGAAGTACCCGCTTGTGCCCATGCATCAGCAAAACCTTCGCGCGGAGCGAAAGTTAAGTGGCCATCTTCATGTTTAACTTCAACTGCATTATGGATAGTACGAGTAAGCTCGCCGTTTTTACCCTTGATCGAAATAACCTGACCGTTGAGTTTTACCTCTACGCCGGCAGGAATGACGACGGGTGCTTTTGCCACACGAGACATTCTTTCCTCCCGAATTAAGCTACGTAGCAGAGAATCTCGCCACCAAGACCAGCTTGGCGAGCTGCACGATCAGTCATGACACCTTTAGAGGTAGAAACAACAGCGATACCTAAGCCAGCCATAACTTGTGGCAGCTCATCTTTTTTCTTATAGATGCGCAGACTTGGGCGGCTTACACGCTGGATGCTTTCTACGACAGCCTTACCTTGGAAATAACGCAAAGTCAGTTCCAATTCTGGCTTGATGTCGCCTTCAATTTTAAAATCTTCAATATAACCTTCTTCCTTCAGCACTTTGGCAATCGCCACTTTCAGCTTGGAGGAAGGCATGGTGACCGCAACTTTATTCGCGGCCTGACCGTTACGGATACGGGTCAGCATATCCGCGATGGGATCTTGCATGCTCATCTGTCTTTACTCCCGTGATTCAATATGGTGACAATTACCAACTAGCCTTTTTAAGGCCCGGGATTTCACCGCGCATAGCGGCTTCACGGACTTTAATACGGCTCAGACCAAATTTCCGCAGGAAACCATGCGGACGCCCAGTTTGACGGCAGCGGTTACGCTGACGAGAAGGACTTGAATCACGTGGCAGTGTTTGCAGCTTGAGAACAGCGTCCCAGCGATCTTCATCAGATGCTTTAACATCAGAGATGATAGCTTTCAGTTCTACGCGTTTTGCGAAGAATTTCTCAGCTAATTTAGCACGCTTAACATCACGCGCTTTCATAGATTTCTTAGCCATGAGTAACCTGCCTTACTTGCGGAACGGGAAGTTGAACGCTGCTAACAGTGCGCGACCTTCATCATCAGATTTCGCAGTAGTGGTGATAGTAATATCTAAACCACGTACACGATCCACTTTATCGTAATCGATTTCAGGGAAGATGATTTGTTCACGTACACCCATGCTGTAGTTACCGCGACCATCGAAAGACTTAGCGGACAAGCCACGGAAGTCACGAATACGTGGTACAGCAATAGAAATCAGACGCTCAAGGAACTCCCACATGCGTTCGCCACGCAGAGTTACTTTACAGCCGATTGGATAGCCCTGACGGATTTTGAAGCCTGCAACAGATTTGCGTGCTTTGGTGATCAATGGTTTTTGACCAGAGATTGCTGTTAAGTCAGCTGCTGCATTATCCAGCAGTTTTTTATCAGCGATCGCTTCACCAACACCCATATTCAGGGTGATCTTCTCGACCCGAGGGACTTGCATGACAGAAGTGTAGTTAAACTCAGTCATGAGTTTATTAACTACTTCGTCTTTATAGTAATCATGCAGTTTCGCCATCGTATACTCCAAAAATTACTTGATAGTTTCACTGTTAGATTTGAAGAAACGGACTTTTTTGCCGTCTTCGAATCTAAAGCCTACACGGTCAGCCTTGCCAGTTGCCGCGTTAAAGATTGCAACGTTAGAAACTTGAATAGCCGCTTCTTTTTCAACGATGCCACCTGGTTGGTTCAGAGCCGGAACTGGCTTCTGATGTTTTTTAACCAGATTGATACCTTCAACGATAACTTTACTAGAAGAAATAACCTGCTTTACTTTACCGCGCTTACCTTTGTCTTTCCCAGTTAGCACGATAACTTCGTCATCACGACGGATTTTCGCTGCCATAGTTCGCTCCTTAGAGTACTTCAGGTGCCAGAGAGATAATTTTCATAAACTTCTCATTACGAAGTTCACGAGTTACCGGCCCAAAAATACGCGTACCGATTACTTGCTCACTGTTATTGTTTAATAACACACAAGCATTACCATCGAAGCGAATGACAGAACCGTCAGGGCGACGTACACCCTTCTTGGTGCGCACCACTACCGCTTTCAGGACATCACCCTTTTTAACTTTACCGCGTGGAATTGCTTCCTTAACAGTAATTTTAATGATGTCGCCTACATGTGCATAGCGACGGTGCGAGCCACCTAGAACCTTGATACACATTACGCGACGTGCACCGGAGTTGTCGGCCACGTTCAGCATAGTCTGTTCTTGGATCATTTTAGTGCTCCGCTAAATGTCAACTACTACTGAGCCACCTCATTATGAAGAGGCCGTTCAAATATACCCATACTACGAGGGCGCGGCATTATAACACCACATCTTCGTGTTGGACAGGAAAAAATAAACGGCTCGATCAAAAAGAGCCGTTTATTCATCACGAAAAATCTATTCTATTACAGAACAGCTTTTTCTACAACGCGAACTAAGGCCCAAGACTTAGTCTTAGACAGTGGACGAGTTTCGCGGATTTCTACCACGTCACCAATTCCACATTCATTGTTCTCGTCATGTACGTGCAATTTAGTCGTACGACGGATGAATTTACCATACAGAGGGTGTTTCACCATACGCTCGATAGCAACAACAATAGATTTCTCCATTTTGTCACTAACTACACGACCTTGCAGAGTACGGATTTTATCGTTCATTACGCACCTGCCTTCTCAGTCAGTAAAGTCTTCACGCGTGCGATATCACGACGCACTTGTTTCATTAGATGAGACTGTTGCAGCTGACCACTCGCAGCCTGCATACGTAAGTTAAATTGCTCACGTAACAGGTTTAAAAGTTCAGCGTTCAGCTCTTCTACGCTTTTTTCGCGCAGCTCTTGTGCTTTCATTACATCACCGTCTTAGTTACAAAGGTGGTTTTGATAGGCAGTTTCGCTGCTGCCAGAGAGAATGCTTCACGAGCCAGCTCTTCAGGCACACCGTCCATTTCATACAGGACTTTACCAGGCTGAATTAAGGCAACCCAATATTCTACGTTACCTTTACCTTTACCCATACGAACTTCGAGTGGCTTTTCAGTGATTGGCTTGTCTGGGAATACACGAATCCAGATTTTACCTTGACGCTTAACAGCACGGGTCATAGCACGACGTGCCGCTTCGATCTGACGTGCAGTCAGACGACCACGGCCAACAGCTTTAAGACCGAAAGTGCCGAAGCTAACATCCGTACCTTGCGCCAGACCACGGTTGCGGCCTTTGTGCACCTTACGGAATTTTGTACGCTTTGGTTGTAACATAGCGACGCTCCTTACTTGCGGCCTTTACGCTGCTGCTTTTTAGGTTGAGCAGCTGGTTTCTCAGCTTGTTCAACTGCAGCCATACCACCCAGAATCTCACCTTTGAAGATCCATACCTTAACGCCGAGAACACCATAAGTGGTGTGCGCTTCTGAAGTGTTGTAATCGATGTCAGCACGTAATGTGTGCAGTGGCACACGGCCTTCACGATACCACTCGGTACGAGCGATTTCAGCACCGCCTAAACGGCCACTGACTTCAACTTTGATACCTTTAGCGCCCAGACGCATTGCGTTCTGTACTGCACGCTTCATAGCACGACGGAACATAACACGACGTTCCAGCTGTGAAGAGATGCTGTCAGCAACTAATTTAGCGTCCAGTTCTGGTTTACGAACTTCGGCGATATTGATTTGCGCAGGAACACCAGCGATATCCGCTACTGTTTTACGCAGTTTTTCAACGTCTTCACCTTTCTTACCGATAACGATACCTGGGCGAGCAGTGTGAATAGTCACACGGATGCTTTTAGCAGGACGCTCGATTACGATGCGTGAAATTGACGCTTTTGCCAATTCTTTATTCAAGTACTGGCGTACTTTAAAGTCGCTGTCTAGGTTGTCAGCGAATTCATTAGTATTCGCATACCAAGTAGAGTTCCAAGGTTTGACAATACCCAGGCGAATACCATTAGGATGTACTTTCTGACCCATTGCTAGTCTCCAGAGTCTCAGCGATCGGACACAACCACAGTAATGTGGCTGGTGCGCTTAAGAATACGATCTGCACGGCCTTTCGCACGCGGCATGATGCGTTTCATAGTTGGACCTTCGTCTACGAAAATTTTCGCAACTTTCAGATCATCAATGTCAGCGCCATCGTTTTGCTCTGCGTTAGCAATAGCAGATTCCAGTACTTTCTTCACTAAACCAGCAGCTTTCTTGTTGGTGTAGGTCAGAATTTCCAGAGCTTGCGACACTTTCTTACCGCGAATCAGGTCGGCTACTAAGCGAACCTTCTGGGCAGAAGAACGAGCGTGGCGATGCATAGCTAAAGTTTCCATCTCTTCCTCCTATCCTTAACGTTTCTTAGCTTTCTTATCTGCCGCGTGGCCGCGATAAGTGCGAGTCGGTGCGAATTCACCCAGTTTGTGACCAACCATTTCGTCGGTTACGAATACTGGAACATGCTGACGACCATTATGGACAGCGATGGTCAATCCGATCATATTAGGAAAGATCGTTGAACGACGGGACCAAGTCTTGAGAGGCTTCTTGTCTCCGCTTTCCACCGCTTTCTCTACCTTCTTCAGCAAGTGCAGGTCAATAAAAGGACCTTTCTTGAGAGAACGTGGCATGGCTTATCCTCTAATTATTTTTTAGAACGATGACGTACGATGAATTGATCAGTACGCTTGTTACTACGAGTTTTCTTACCTTTGGTTTGAACGCCCCATGGTGTTACTGGGTGTTTACCAAAGTTACGGCCTTCACCACCACCATGTGGATGGTCAACTGGGTTCATCGCAGTACCGCGAACGGTAGGACGAATACCACGCCAGCGGCTAGCACCAGCTTTACCAAGAACTCGTAACATGTGTTCAGCGTTACCAACTTCACCTAAGGTTGCACGGCAATCAGCTAAAACTTTACGCATTTCACCAGAACGCAGACGCAGGGTGACATAAGCACCATCACGAGCAACGATTTGAGCGTAAGTACCTGCTGAACGCGCTAACTGACCACCTTTACCTGGTTTCAGTTCGATGTTATGAACTGTAGAACCAACAGGGATGTTGCGCATTGGCAGTGCGTTACCAGCTTTGATAGCTGAATCAACGCCAGATTGAATCTGGTCACCAGCTTTCAGGCCTTTTGGTGCAAGAATATAACGACGTTCACCGTCTTTATATAGTACCAGTGCAATGTTCGCAGAACGGTTTGGATCATATTCCAAACGTTCAACAACTGCAGGGATACCGTCTTTGTTGCGTTTGAAGTCAACTAAACGATAATGCTGCTTATGGCCACCACCGATATGACGGGTAGTGATACGGCCATTGTTGTTACGACCACCGGATTTGCTGTTTTTTTCTAACAGCGGAGCATAAGGCTTACCCTTATGCAGCTCAGGGTTAACCACTTTAACAACGTGGCGACGGCCCGGAGACGTAGGTTTACATTTAACAACTGCCATTGTTCTTTACTCCTCCGACTTACTCTGCGCCGCTAACGAAGTCCAGATTCTGGCCTTCTTTCAGCGTAACGTAAGCTTTTTTCCAGTCACTACGACGACCAGAACGCTGACCGTGGCGTTTAGTTTTGCCTTTTACCAGCAAAGTGTTAACACCTTCAACTTCAACTTCAAACAGTTTCTGTACAGCAGCTTTGATTTCTGCTTTAGTTGCGTCTTTTGCAACTTTGAGAACGATGGTGTTGCTTTTTTCCATCGCTGTAGAAGCTTTTTCAGATACGTGCGGCGCGCGCAGTACTTGTAGCAGACGTTCTTCACGGATCATGCCAGCATCTCCTCAACTTGCTTCACAGCATCAGCAGTCATAACCACTTTGTCGAAAGCAATCAGGCTAACTGGGTCGATACCTGCTGCATCACGAACGTCAACCTTGTACAGGTTACGTGCTGCTAAGAACAGATTTTCATCTAATTCAGCAGTGATGATCAGAACATCTTGCAGAGCCATATCTTTCAGTTTCTGTGCCAGCAGCTTAGTTTTAGGTGCTTCTACAGAGAACTGTTCGACAACGATCAGACGATCTTGACGTACCAATTCAGACAGGATGCTTTTCAGAGCACCACGGTACATCTTCTTATTAACTTTTTGACTGTGGTCCTGTGGTTTAGCTGCGAAGCTAACACCACCAGAGCGCCAGATTGGGCTCTTGATTGAACCAGAACGTGCACGGCCTGTGCCTTTTTGACGCCATGGTTTTTTACCAGAACCAGAAACTTCAGCACGAGTTTTCTGAGCACGAGTACCTTGACGAGCACCAGCTGCATACGCAACAACTACTTGGTGAACAAGCGCTTCATTGAAATCACGCCCGAAGGTAGTTTCGGAAACAGTCAGCGCGCTTTGCGCGTCTTTCATTACCAATTCCATTCCTATCTCCTCGACGTTAAGCCTTGACAGCCGGTTTTACGATCAGGTTGCTACCAGTTGCTCCTGGAACAGCACCTTTGACCAGCAGCAGGTTGCGCTCAGCGTCAACACGTACTACATCTAAGCTTTGAACAGTTACACGTTCATTACCCAGTTGGCCTGCCATTTTCTTGCCTTTGAACACTTTGCCCGGAGTCTGGTTCTGACCGATAGAACCCGGAACACGGTGAGACAAGGAGTTACCGTGAGTAGCATCTTGAGTACGGAAATTCCAGCGCTTAACTGTGCCGGCAAAACCTTTACCTTTAGATGTACCAGTAACGTCGACTTTTTTAACGTCAGCGAAAATTTCAACGCTAATGCTTTGACCTACGTTAAACTCAGTACCTTCTTCAGTACGGAATTCACGCAGAATGCGGCCAGCTTCAACGCCAGCTTTAGCGAAATGACCTGCTTCAGGCTTAGTTACACGGTTAGCTTTTTTGCTACCAGTAGTAACCTGAATTGCATTGTAACCGTCAGTTTCTGCAGTTTTAACCTGAGTAACGCGGTTATTTTCAATTTCGATAACAGTTACAGGGATGGAAACGCCATCTTCAGTGAAGATACGAGTCATACCCACTTTCTTACCGACTAAACCAATCATTGTTTCAACCTCTCAATCGTTCGACGACCTGATTAACCCAGGCTGATCTGCACGTCAACGCCGGCAGCCAGATCCAGACGCATCAGAGCATCAACGGTCTTCTCGGTTGGCTCAACGATGTCAACCAGACGTTTGTGAGTGCGAATTTCGTACTGATCACGCGCGTCTTTGTTAACGTGCGGAGAGATCAGAACGGTAAAACGCTCTTTACGTGTCGGCAGCGGGATAGGACCACGTACTTGCGCACCAGTGCGCTTAGCAGTCTCTACGATTTCCGCAGTTGATTGATCGATTAAACGATGATCAAAAGCTTTCAGGCGGATACGGATTCTTTGGTTCTGCATGAGACCAGAGCTCCAACTATTTTATAAACGTAAATGATTACTCCTCGCACCCATTTCGATTGATAGGGGAGTGTAATCGTTCTTGATGTAACCCCCATATCGGGAGTATTGTCTAAATGAGCAACAAATCGTTGACTCAATACTGAGATTTCAGTCCTAAAATTTAGGGCTTACTCATCAGTAAGCCCGCGCATTATACGTAATTTATTGCGAAACGCAAGCAATCGGGGAAAATATGTGCGAATTTTCTGATGTGCAAATTTAGCAGATATAAAAAAGGCCCATCACTGGGCCTAATTACGTTTTCGCCAATCATGCAAAGCTATTCTTCGATAACTTGTGCCTGAAGATAGTTTTGAATACCTAAACGTTTGATCAATTCAAGCTGAGTTTCAATCCAATCTATGTGATTTTCTTCATCTGCAAGAATCTCTATCATTAAGTCTCGACTAACATAATCATGAATTGAATCCGCATAACTAATGGCTTCTTTTAAATTTTTGGCGCCATCAAGTTCTAATTTCAGATCTGAAGCAAGCATCTCTTCGACATCTTCACCAATATTCAGCTTACCGAGATCTTGTAGATTCGGAATACCTTCGAGAAATAAAATGCGCTCAATGTACTTATCCGCGTGTTTCATTTCATCAATCGACTCGTGATATTCCATTTCATTGAGTTTAGTTAGCCCCCAATTTTTAAACATCCGGGCATGTAGAAAATATTGATTAATTGCAACAAGTTCATTGCCCAGCAATTTATTTAAGTGGGCTATCATTTTTTTATCGCCTTTCATTTTTACCCTCCATCGCTTCCAGTCCTATAAGTGTAGTACTGAAATTGATGGCATGAATAATATTTACACAGTTATCTGCGTGGCGAATTTTAACAAAACAATAGAGGGGTATGTGAAAGGGTTATGCAACGTGTTCAATACATTGCTCTTCAAGATGCTGAAGTTCTTCCTGTAAAATCTCGCGCGTTTGTCGGATACATTTTCCGCACTCGCGCCCTACTGGTAAAATTTGACGTAGCCCTTTCAACGAGGTGACGTGATATTTACGCGCCACATTCCTGATTTGTTTATCAGTGATTGCTTCACAAAGGCATACATACATGATCATTTACCTGCATAAATTACGTACAGTAAGTTTAAATGAAAATGATTGGCATTTCAATTATCATTAATGACAGTATTTGAAAAGAAAATAAATTAATGAGCTATACAAAAACAAAAAGGACGTCCTAAGACGTCCCTTTTCT
>NZ_JAMPNV010000027.1:0-4383 GCF_028479565.1 Providencia sp. PROV202
TTAGATTGTCCCTCTAAGACACGGAATCGGTGGTTAAACCACATCAACCAAGCAAGGATTAAATTCGCTTGTATTCTTTCTTTACAGGAGACAAAACAGGAGATAATTGAGAACATCGGGGAAGTGGTGCTGATAGGCAGATTCGAACTGCCGACCTCACCCTTACCAAGGGTGTGCTCTACCAACTGAGCTATATCAGCACATCTTGGAGCGGGCAGCGGGAATCGAACCCGCATCATCAGCTTGGAAGGCTGAGGTAATAGCCATTATACGATGCCCGCAATGAACTCGGCTACCTGAGTTATCAGCTGTTAAACTGTTTTCCGCAAAGCTTATAGAAGCTTATTGGAGATGGTGGTGGGAGAAGGATTCGAACCTTCGAAGTCTGTGACGGCAGATTTACAGTCTGCTCCCTTTGGCCGCTTGGGTATCCCACCTATCCAAATTTTTAATGGTGCCGGCACCAAGAGTCGAACTCGGGACCTACTGATTACAAGTCAGTTGCTCTACCAACTGAGCTATGCCGGCATCAAGTGCTGCGCATTCTAGGAAGAGTGAGCGCAGGATGCAACAAAAAAATTTAATTTTTTGTTCATTCGCTCATATTTTATTCGCTTTTTGCGATTTTGTTGATTTTTTATCTACTTTGAGATTAAAACATCAACAACAGCCATTAACTATAATCGATTATAATCTGAGGAGTAAAGCACCGTTATCGAGTTTAGTTTCGTAAAATATAATTTTTTTATTCACTATCACAGTTTTTTCCCTGTTTTGATCGTTTAGTTTTTCAGCAAAAAACCTGTTTTTTTTTGCATACGTCAAAAAAAATTCACATAAAACACAAAAAAACCTACGCCTACTTCTCTTCACTCGCTATGATGCTACCAAATTTTATGGATACAGATGCTTTTGCAGCCTGTCCAACCTGCACACAAATAGGCAGATGTTGGTTTATGAAACAAAAAGAAAATTTTATGACGACACCATATTTAGAGTTCGATAGAGAGCATTGGGCCACTTTGCGTGATTCGGTTCCTCTAACATTATCATCAAGTGAGCTCCTTAAACTTAAAGGTATTAATGAAGAGCTTTCCATGGATGATGTCATCGAAATTTATCTTCCTCTGTCTCGTCTACTGAACTTTTATATAAGTTCCAATTTGCGCCGCCAAGCGGTGTTAGAACAGTTTTTAGGAACGAATGGAGCAAAAGTACCCTATATCATTGGTATCGCTGGGAGTGTTGCCGTAGGAAAAAGTACTACGGCCCGTTTGCTACAAGCGCTACTAACCCGTTGGCCAGAACATCGAAAAGTTGACTTGATTACTACCGATGGTTTTTTATATCCAAACCATGTCTTACGCGACAAAAATATAATGAAGAAAAAAGGCTTTCCTCAATCTTACGATATGCGGAAGTTGGTTAACTTTGTTTCTCAAATCAAGTCAGGAGCGCGTAATGTTGCAGCCCCTGTTTATTCGCATTTAACCTACGATATTGTTCCTGATCAGACACAAATCATCGACCAACCTGATATTTTAATATTAGAAGGGTTAAACGTCCTGCAAAGTGATATGGACTATCCTCAAGATCCTCACCATGTCTTTGTTTCGGATTTTGTTGATTTTTCCATTTATGTTGATGCCGAGCCCCAATTACTAAAGCAATGGTATATCGGACGCTTTTTGAAATTTAGACAAGGTGCATTTTCTGATACCGATTCATATTTCCATAACTATTCTAAGCTCAGTGAAGAAGAAGCGATCAATGTGGCGAGTTCAATTTGGGATGAGATTAATGGTTTAAATCTTGAAGAGAATATTTTGCCAACTAAAGAACGGGCAAGTTTAATTATGACCAAGGGCGAAAATCATTCTATTCGGAATGTACGCTTAAGAAAATAATGGATAAGGCCGGTATTATCCGGCCACTATAGTTAATTTTCATTCGATCTTAATGATATTTCACCGCCAATATAAGGGATAACTTCTCCATCTTCTTTTTGTAATAACAGAGCGCCTTGCTCATTTATTCCCTTTTCAATACCAACAACAATATCATTACCAATCAAAAGCTTAACCTTACGACCTAAAAAATTATCTAATTCAAACCACCGAGACAAAAATGGTTTCAATCCTTGTTTCTCAAATATACGTAATGATTCTTTTAATGAATTAATAATATTACCAGCTAATTCATTTCTCTCGATATTTTCAATTTCATCAATTAATGCAGACCAAGCTTGGTTAATTGTTTTCTCTTTTTGAATGATATTTTTACTCATACCAATATTGATACCAACACCAATAATAATATGTGCTGCATCGCCAGTTTTGCCTGTTAGTTCAACCAGAATTCCAGCTAGTTTCTTATCATTCATGTAGAGGTCATTAGGCCATTTAACCTTGACTTTGTTTCCACATAATTTATTTAAAGTTTCAGCAATTACGATACCAACAACTAAGCTCAAACCAATTGCAGCTGCGGGGCCTTGTTCTAATTTCCAATATGTTGAAAGGTAGAGGTTACATCCGAATGGTGAAATCCATTGGCGCCCGCGGCGGCCTCTTCCTGCACTTTGGTATTCAGCTAAGCAAGTATCCCCAGAGTGCAGGTGAGGAATTCGATCCAACATATATTGGTTAGTTGAATCAATAACAGGTTCAACTATGACATTAGAATCAGAAACATATTGCTCAATGCGTTCTTTATTCAATAGGTTAATTTGCGAAGGAAGCTGATATCCCTTACTAGTAACTGTTTGAATATCAAGACCCCATGAGCGCAATGTTTTGATATGTTTGTTAATTGCAGCTCTCGTCATTCCTAAGTGCTCACCCAGTTGTTCCCCTGAATGAATTTGCCCA
Organism: Providencia sp. PROV202; assembly: GCF_028479565.1. Taxonomy (NCBI): domain Bacteria; kingdom Pseudomonadati; phylum Pseudomonadota; class Gammaproteobacteria; order Enterobacterales; family Morganellaceae; genus Providencia; species Providencia sp. PROV202. Next base: position 2,871 of record NZ_JAMPNV010000027.1, read on the forward strand.
TCCGCTAAAATATCAATAACTTGTAATGGAATGCTCATCTCTTTCATTGTATACAGTCCACCGCATTGACCTCGCCATTTCGCCCTATAAAGCGAACTTCAGGCTCTAAATATATATCGAAATGCTGTGCAACTGTGTGGCTGACATGCTTAGCTAGCTCCACAATATCTTTTCCTGTTGCATTTTCTTTATTGATCAATACCAAAGCTTGCTGTTTATGAACTGCAGCACCACCTAGTTCGTAGCCTTTTAAGCCGCATTGGTCAATCAACCAACCCGCTGCTAATTTTACATTTCCATCAGCCTGAACATATTGAGGGCAATTAGGGTAACTAGCTTTGATTGTCTCCGCGAGTTCAGCAGATACGACTGGGTTTTTAAAGAAGCTGCCAGCATTACCTGTTATAGCGGGATCAGGTAATTTACTTCTGCGAGTCTCACATACCGTCTCAAACACATCTGAAGGCGTTACAGTGTTAGGATCGAGCTTAGCTAAATCGCCATACGCTAGCTTTGGTGACCACTCCTTAGAAAAAATCAATCCAACGCTGATAATCGCATGCGAATTCTGATATTCATGTTTAAAGATACTGTCTCGATACCCGAAATTGCATTCTTCCGCAGGGATACGAGTGATCCTACCTGTATCCAAGCAGAGGATATCCACATACTCACAAACATCTTTTAGCTCTAACCCATAAGCTCCAATATTTTGTATCGGAGCAGAGCCTACGCATCCAGGGATCAGCGCTAAGTTTTCTGCGCCATATATTCCCTTATGAAGCAATGTTTCAAGTAGCTGATGCCAATTTTCCCCTGCATATGCATGTACATGCCAAGCATCTGCAGAATCAGTAATTTCGATACCTTTAATTCTGTTTACAATGACCACACCATCAAAATCTTCAATAAATAACACATTGCTTCCCCCGCCTAATAACAGTACAGGAAGATTGTCATTTTTTGCTGTTGTCCACTGTTGGTACAGAGCATCAGCGCTTTGTACAATGTTCACTTTAATAGCTTTGGCATCAATACCGAAGCTATTAAGCGATTTGAGTTCGGCGGTCAGGTTCATTGCTACCTTCATTTTCAAATAAGATCTAAGATTTTATAAGTCTATCAGCCTGACCTAGCAGTGAATAGCATGTAGATGGAAATAATATGAGAAGTAAGAAACTGAGAAGAATTTTCAAAAATACAAATCGATAGATAGCAAAAAGCCACCCATTGGGTGGCTTCTTATATTTAAAACCTAGCAGTTCCCTACTCTCACATGGGGAGACCCCACACTACCATCGGCGCTACGGCGTTTCACTACTGAGTTCGGCATGGGGTCAGGTGGGACCACCGCGCTATTGCCGCTAGGTAAATTCTTTTAAACTATTTTAGTATTCATGGTGCTGATACCCAGATTCGAACTGGGGACCTCACCCTTACCAAGGGTGTGCTCTACCAACTGAGCCATATCAGCAATATGGTACTGTCAGTCAGCACTGACACAACCTTAAAA
>NZ_JAMPNV010000029.1:0-3186 GCF_028479565.1 Providencia sp. PROV202
TTTAATGTCTGGCAGTTCCCTACTCTCACATGGGGAGACCCCACACTACCATCGGCGCTACGGCGTTTCACTGCTGAGTTCGGCATGGGGTCAGGTGGGACCACCGCGCTATTGCCGCCAGACAAATTCTGTTTATTCCCGTTTAGCCTTTCATTCACTAAACCAGAATATCAATCCTGAACAAGCTGTTGTGTCCACCTCTCGGCGTCTCACACTTTATTGAATCAACGTCATCTCTCATCTCGAAAACACCTTCGGTGTTGTCAGGTTAAGCCTCACGGTTCATTAGTATTGGTTAGCTCAACGTATCGCTACGCTTACACACCCAACCTATCAACGTCTTAGTCTTAAACGTTCCTTTAGGACCCTTAAAGAGTCAGGGAAGACTCATCTCAAGGCAAGTTTCCCGCTTAGATGCTTTCAGCGGTTATCTCTTCCGCACTTAGCTACCGGGCAATGCCATTGGCATGACAACCCGAACACCAGTGGTGCGTCCACTCCGGTCCTCTCGTACTAGGAGCAGCCCCTTTCAATCTTCCAACGCCCACGGCAGATAGGGACCGAACTGTCTCACGACGTTCTAAACCCAGCTCGCGTACCACTTTAAACGGCGAACAGCCGTACCCTTGGGACCTACTTCAGCCCCAGGATGTGATGAGCCGACATCGAGGTGCCAAACACCGCCGTCGATATGAACTCTTGGGCGGTATCAGCCTGTTATCCCCGGAGTACCTTTTATCCGTTGAGCGATGGCCCTTCCATACAGAACCACCGGATCACTAAGACCTACTTTCGTACCTGCTCGAGCCGTCACTCTCGCAGTCAAGCTGGCTTATGCCTTTGCACTAACCGCATGATGTCCGACCATGCTTAGCCAACCTTCGTGCTCCTCCGTTACTCTTTGGGAGGAGACCGCCCCAGTCAAACTACCCACCAGACACTGTCCGCACCCCAGATAATGGGGCTACGTTAGAACATCAAACATTAAAGGGTGGTATTTCAAGGTTGGCTCCACGCAGACTGGCGTCCACGCTTCAAAGCCTCCCACCTATCCTACACATCAAGGCTCAATGTTCAGTGTCAAGCTATAGTAAAGGTTCACGGGGTCTTTCCGTCTTGCCGCGGGTACACTGCATCTTCACAGCGAGTTCAATTTCACTGAGTCTCGGGTGGAGACAGCCTGGCCATCATTACGCCATTCGTGCAGGTCGGAACTTACCCGACAAGGAATTTCGCTACCTTAGGACCGTTATAGTTACGGCCGCCGTTTACTGGGGCTTCGATCAAGAGCTTCTCCTTACGGATAACCCCATCAATTAACCTTCCAGCACCGGGCAGGCGTCACACCGTATACGTCCACTTTCGTGTTTGCACAGTGCTGTGTTTTTAATAAACAGTTGCAGCCAGCTGGTATCTGCGACTGGCTTCAGCTCCATGAGTAAATCACTTCACCTAATGCCAGCGTGCCTTCTCCCGAAGTTACGGCACCATTTTGCCTAGTTCCTTCACCCGAGTTCTCTCAAGCGCCTGAGTATTCTCTACCTGACCACCTGTGTCGGTTTGGGGTACGATTAATGATAATCTAGAGCTTAGAGGCTTTTCCTGGAAGCGGGGTATCAGCTACTTCGCCACCGTAGTGACTCGTCATCAGACCTCAGCATATAGTGAACCGGATTTGCCTAATTCACCTGCCTACATCCTTAAACCGGGACAACCGTCGCCCGGCCAGCCTAACCTTCTCCGTCCCCCCATCGCAATTATCACCAGTACGGGAATATTAACCCGTTTCCCATCGACTACGCATTTCTGCCTCGCCTTAGGGGTCGACTCACCCTGCCCCGATTAACGTTGGACAGGAACCCTTGGTCTTCCGGCGTGCGGGTTTTTCACCCGCATTATCGTTACTTATGTCAGCATTCGCACTTCTGATACCTCCAGCATGCCTCACAGCACACCTTCACAGGCTTACAGAACGCTCCCCTACCCAACAATATTTACATATCGCTGCCGCAGCTTCGGTGCATAGTTTAGCCCCGTTACATCTTCCGCGCAGGCCGACTCGACCAGTGAGCTATTACGCTTTCTTTAAATGATGGCTGCTTCTAAGCCAACATCCTGGCTGTCTGAGCCTTCCCACTTCGTTTCCCACTTAACTATGACTTTGGGACCTTAGCTGGCGGTCTGGGTTGTTTCCCTCTTCACGACGAACGTTAGCACCCGCCGTGTGTCTCCCGTGATAACATTCTTCGGTATTCGTAGTTTGCATCGAGTTGGTAAGTCGGGATGACCCCCTAGTCGAAACAGTGCTCTACCCCCGAAGATGAGTTCACGAGGCGCTACCTAAATAGCTTTCGGGGAGAACCAGCTATCTCCCGGTTTGATTGGCCTTTCACCCCCAGCCACAAGTCATCCGCTAATTTTTCAACATTAGTCGGTTCGGTCCTCCAGTTAGTGTTACCCAACCTTCAACCTGCCCATGGCTAGATCACCGGGTTTCGGGTCTATACCCTGCAACTCATTCGCCCAGTTAAGACTCGGTTTCCCTACGGCTCCCCTATACGGTTAACCTTGCTACAGAATATAAGTCGCTGACCCATTATACAAAAGGTACGCAGTCACACCACAAGGGTGCTCCCACTGCTTGTACGTACACGGTTTCAGGTTCTATTTCACTCCCCTCGCCGGGGTTCTTTTCGCCTTTCCCTCACGGTACTGGTTCACTATCGGTCAATCAGGAGTATTTAGCCTTGGAGGATGGTCCCCCCATATTCAGACAGGATAACACGTGTCCCGCCCTACTCGTCGAGTTCACAACACTAACACCTTCGGATACGGGGCTATCACCCTTTACTGCCGGCCTTTCCAGACCGTTCTCCTGATGCTAATGCTGATTAAGACTCTGGGCTGCTCCCCGTTCGCTCGCCGCTACTAGGGGAATCTCGGTTGATTTCTTTTCCTCGAGGTACTGAGATGTTTCAGTTCCCTCGGTTCGCTCGTTTGACTATGTATTCATCAAACGATAGTGCAACGAATTGCACTGGGTTTCCCCATTCGGAAATCGTCGGTTATAACGGTTCATATCACCTTACCGACGCTTATCGCAGATTAGCACGTCCTTCATCGCCTCTGATTGCCTAGGCATCCACCGTGTACGCTTAGTCGCTTAACCTCACAACCCGAAGGTGT
>NZ_JAMPNV010000030.1:0-2038 GCF_028479565.1 Providencia sp. PROV202
CATCCCATGCGACGGCGACAGCACCAAACCAGGCACAGAATCGTATTGTGCTTTTAAGAGAATTCTTTATGTTGTTCAGCCGAACTGCCCCATAACTAAACCGTATCCGAGCACTGATGCGCAATGTGCGAAATTTAAAAATAACTCGCTCAGCCGCATCTAACAGCGCGCCTCCGGCTGAAATAATATTTGCAATAAATTTAGTCACCGCTTCCGTATTGTTCACTTGCCCTTTCATTGCATCTTGCGTGGTTGTCCATAACACGTGAACTTGTAGCGTCACAGAAAACATACATCCCGCAAAAGGAAGAGATTGAGCGGTATCATTGGCTAATTTATTGATTGTTTTTCCTTTCGCTAGCGCTAACTTTGTTCGCCATTCTTTAGGAAATGCAATATTTTTGACGTCTTCGGCGGAGCGAAATGCCTTGACCGCAACCTGAGGGCGCTCAAGAGGCGGTGTACTTTTTGATAGCTCGGCTTCTTTAATATCAATGGCTGCGAAAAAACGACCTTCTTGTTTTCCTTCAAACTGTAATCCGCTGATTCGTTCGCGGCGCTCTTCAATTTCTAAATAATGCCGGAGACGTGAATGAGAGGCTTTATTATCTAAATCCGTCATGGATGCCATTTGTTCTACTGCATTTGTGAGGAAATGCTTGCGCTCACCAATATAATTGATAGGAAGGAGTTTTTTGCCATTCATGGCAGATATAGCAACCAGTATTGGTAAGGGGGTTTTATTGACAGCCTTATTCAAAACACCAAGTAATTGACTACTTAATGCGTTAAAAAATTTCTCAGAGACTAACTGAATTTGAAGTAAATAATGGTTACTAATATCTTTAAATCCATCCCAGACCTTATCCCAAGGTAGGTCATCATAAGCACCACCAGAAGAGGATACTGCATCATCAATACATTTAATCCAACTCTGTTGATTTAATAATGCAGCTCGCAGAAGCAGATTCTGTTCCGACATTTTAAAATGGGTTAATTGCTCTTGGAAAACGCGCTTAACGTCCAATTTATCTTGCATTCCTTCAATGCAGTCTAAAATAGATTGTGTAAATAACATTCCACTCTGGATATTTTGCTGATCAAAATTATGGTCGAAATAATCAAGTAAGCTTTGACCCGTAAAGTAAGTCAAATATAGGGTTACCATAGGACTAAGGACAGCTTGGTCGTATATTGATAGCGCTTTATTATAATCCTCTAGAAAGGCGGCTTGTTTTTCTCTATCAATATATTTTTCATACTTAGCCCAATACTGTTCAACTTGGATTTTTAGTGATTGGTCCACAACATTATGTATGGTGTTAGCTTGAAGAGCGGCTAATGATGGCAACATTGTCCCATTTTTAACTGCGATTCCGTCTCTCGCTGTTTTTTCGAATAATATCCCTTCACCGACTCTGTCACGCTCATACTGGGTGCACATCGCCTCTTTCATCATCGCTAAAGAAGCCGAGAGCGCTAATCCACGCTCATATTTTGGATGCCGCTCAAAATTATGTTCAAGACGGTAGTTCATTAGCGCGGCTAAATCTTGAACAACCGCAGGAGCATCATTCAATGCGATAATTGCTCCCTTTTCTGCCATCAAATCATTCGCAGCTTGTTTTAAAGATAATCCTTTCATTGCGTGCATACTTTCCCAGATTAAAGGCGACCATTTTTTAATGTCATTATTTTGGGATTGATAACTATATTCAGCCACCACATCCTGAAGTAGATTAATGGATAATGTTTGATTTTCCTGCCCATTCATTATCCATTTGTCTAAATCAAAACATTGCATATATCGTTCACGATAGGCTTTATCTTCATGTTTCTTGCGCACGGCTTCAGTCCATTCGACTTCGGACCAAGAGAACCAAAATAACCCATTTTTCATTGGTGGGGGAAATACGGGTAATGTCACTAATGACGCTCGAGCTAATTCTAATGGTTCAGTGATACAAGGCTTGATGGTCCCATTTTGTACCATTTCCGGCACTTCACCACTCTCTGGTAAGGGATAATAAAATCCATT
>NZ_JAMPNV010000033.1:0-1214 GCF_028479565.1 Providencia sp. PROV202
GTGGTTCTTTCTTATTCAGAAAGAGCGGTATTATGCAATGATTTTTGCAACAACACCCGCACCTACAGTACGACCACCTTCACGGATTGCGAAACGTAAACCATCATCCATCGCGATTGGGTGAATCAGAGTCACGATCATGTTGATGTTATCGCCTGGCATTACCATCTCTACGCCTTCTGGCAGTTCGATAGTACCGGTTACGTCAGTTGTACGGAAGTAGAACTGTGGACGGTAGCCTTTGAAGAATGGAGTATGACGACCACCTTCATCTTTGCTCAGAATATAAACTTCTGATTCGAATTGGGTGTGTGGCTTGATTGAACCTGGTTTAGCCAGTACTTGACCACGTTGAATTTCTTCACGCTTAGTACCACGCAGCAGAACACCAACGTTCTCACCCGCACGACCTTCGTCCAGCAGTTTACGGAACATTTCAACGCCAGTACAAGTTGTTTTAGCCGTTGCTTGGATACCAACGATTTCAACTTCTTCACCAACTTTGATGATACCACGCTCAACACGACCTGTTACTACTGTACCACGACCAGAGATTGAGAATACGTCTTCGATTGGCAGCAGGAATGGCTTGTCAATTGCACGCTCTGGTTCTGGGATGTAAGAATCCAGGTAGCCTGCTAATTCAACAATTTTCGCTTCCCACTCTGGGTTGCCTTCCAGCGCTTTCAGTGCTGAACCGCGAACAACTGGAGTGTCGTCGCCTGGGAAATCGTATTGAGACAGAAGTTCACGAACTTCCATTTCAACTAATTCTAACAGTTCTTCGTCGTCAACCATGTCACATTTGTTCAGGAAAACGATGATGTAAGGAACACCTACTTGGCGACCTAACAGGATGTGCTCACGAGTTTGTGGCATTGGGCCATCAGTCGCAGCAACAACCAGAATTGCACCGTCCATCTGCGCAGCACCAGTGATCATGTTTTTAACATAGTCGGCGTGACCTGGGCAGTCTACGTGTGCGTAGTGGCGAGTTGGAGTGTCATATTCTACGTGAGATGTAGAAATGGTGATACCACGCGCTTTTTCTTCTGGTGCGTTATCGATTTGGTCGAATGCACGAGCGTTACCGCCGTAAGTTTTAGCCAGAACAGTAGTGATTGCTGCTGTCAGGGTAGTTTTACCATGGTCAACGTGGCCGATTGTACCAACGTTAACGTGCGGTTTTGAACGTTCAAATTTTTCTTTAGACA